>NZ_JBFUDK010000007.1:0-253209 GCF_056404755.1 Sphingomonas sp. P2_B6 | reverse complement strand
ACGCATACCTGCGTCGAACATGACAGCGGGCCGATCGCGGTGCGCTATCCGCGCGGCAACGGCACCGGGGTCGCGCTGCCCGAGACGCCCGAGCTGCTCGAGATCGGCAAGGGCCGCATCGTGCGCACGGGGCACAAGGTGGCGATCCTGTCGCTCGGCACGCGCCTTGGCGAGGCACTGAAGGCAGCCGATGCGCTCGATGCGCGGGGGCTCTCCACCACGGTCGCCGACCTGCGCTTCGTCAAGCCGCTCGACGAGGCGCTGATCCGCAAGCTGCTGACCACGCATGAGGTGGCGGTGACGATCGAGGAAGGCTCGATCGGCGGGCTCGGGGCGCATGTGCTGACGCTTGCCAGCGACACCGGGCTGGTCGATGCGGGCCTCAAGATCCGCACCATGCGCCTGCCCGATGTCTTCCAGGACCAGGACAAGCCCGAAAAGCAATATGCCGAGGCCGGCCTCGATGCCGATGCCATCGTCGATACCGTGCTCAAGGCACTCCGCCATAACTCGGGCGGTGTCGTCGAGGGTGCGCGGGCATAGTCGGCGATATATCCGACTAAAGACCTCAAGCTGGTGGTATTTCAACCGCGCGACGGCGCCTGTTTTAGCGATCGGGTTACCATTCGCTCCTAGGGGCGAGGGATGGCACGCGATTATCAATGGCACCGCGCGGAAGTCCGCAAGCGGCGGGCGAAGGACTGGAACAGCCGCCCCGACCCTGAGGTGCGCCCGCCCGGACCCTGGTTGCGCATCGGGCTGATCGTCGCGATCGGCGCCCTGTCAGGCCTCGCGATCTCGCTGGGGATCAGCGAGACAGACCGGTCGCGATACGACCGGTTGATGAGCGGCGTCGGCCTCGCCGCGCCGGAAGACCCGGGTGCGCCGCGCGGATGAGACGAGCCGATGCGTGCCCGCGCCTTCCCACATTGACCGGCGATTGCCCCGGGCTCACAACCACGCGGCCATGGCGGCGGCCGGATGCGTATCGCGCCGGCCGGGCGCCTGGACGATCTAGGAGAACGCGATGCGACTGATCCTGCTCACTCTCGCCGCGGCGATGACGACCACGCCCGCACTCGCCGCCGATCCCGTCCCGCTCACGGCGACACTCGCCGGCAGCGCCGACAGCGATGCCGACGGGACTGGCAGCGCCAAGGTGACGGTCGACACGACCAAAAACGAGGTCTGCTACAAGCTCACCGTATCCGGCATCGAGCCGGCGACGATGGCGCACATCCACAAGGGTGCGGCCGGCGTGTCCGGACCAGTGGTGGTGCCGTTCGACGCGCCGACCAGCGGCAGCTCCGAGGGCTGCAAGCCCGTGACGGCCGAAGTCTCGGCCGCGATCGCAGCAAACCCGGGTGACTATTATGTCAACGTCCACAACGCGACCTTCCCCAAGGGTGCGATCCGCGGGCAGCTGAGCAAGTAAGCCAAGCCGAACTGGACAGGGCCCCGGAAGTTTTTCCGGGGCCGGTCACCGCTCGAGTGGAGCTGGTGAAAAAAGCACCCATAAACGGGGCTCTCGATGCGCGGCGGAACCGCGCACCCATTTTCAGGCACGTACATAGGCACCGGCGCGATAGTCGGCCGGGCCCATAGATGGTGCAGCGCATTGCGAATAAAATCGGATTTTGCGCGCCAAAATCTTTCCAGCATCGCCCTCCAAATACCTGAAAAAGGCTGATTTCCGCCATGTTTCATTCATCGGGGCGACAGAAACCGTTGCCCTAGAGCCGCAGTTCCGACCCGTGCCCGGCTTATTTGCCCCGCAGTGCAACGCAGCCGGAACTGAGGGGTTGGGACGAGCCTCGGCGATGTCGGCATGCGTAAGGCGTCCGGCCCCCGGGGAGTAACAACAAAGGTGTACACCATGCGTAAGCTTTTCATCGTGACCGCCGCGGCGGCCGCATTCGTCGCCGTCCCCGCCATCGCGCAGGACAATGGACAGGCGGACACAGCATCCGACGGCAGCCGGACTTCGCGGATCGAGCCCTATGTCGGCGTGACGGGCGGCTGGGAGCAGTTCGATAACGAGCGCAACGCGGGCATCCCGCAATCGGTGAACCGTCACGACCGCCTGAACGGCGCGCTCGTCCAGGGCGTCGCCGGTGTCAATGTGACCGTGGCGGGGCCGCTGTTCGTCGGTGCCGAGGGCAATGTCGCGAAGGGCGTCTCGGGCGATATCGACTGGGAATATGGCGCGGCCGGCCGGGTCGGCGTGCGCGCGGGCCAGAACGGCCTGTTTTACGGCAAGGTCGGCTATCAGTGGGTTAATTTCGACAAGTTCGGCGACAATAGCCGCGACTATCACGCGATGACCTATGGCGCCGGCGTCGAGGTCGGCACCAAGAGCGGTATCCGGGTGCGCGGCGAGGTCAACACCTTTGGCGCGGCGCACAGCGTTCGGCCGATGGCCGGACTGGTGAAGGCTTTCTGAGCCACTTGCGATCGTGAGGCAGGGGCGGGTGCGGCGAGGGCCGTGCCCGCCCTTTGCGTTATTTCCCTTCCGCGAGCTGGAACTCGGTCGGAACCGGGATGATCTCATACACCGTGAGCAACGCCGATTTGTCGACTGGCGCGAGGGTCAGCCGCCAGCGGAACGGAGCGATGCGTTCCACCACGCCCAGCGCGCTCTGGCCGGGGACGGCGCCGTAGATCGGCGCCCTTGCCTGACCCACGCCATAGGCGCCGAGGAACACGAACCGGGTGTCGTCATCGGGATAGAGCCAGCCCGAGGGCCGTTCGGTGCCGGTCTGCTTGGTGAAGGACTGGCCGTCATCCTCCCCGCCCACATAGCAGAAGGTCGGGGGAAAGGTGCGATAGGCGGGCACGCGCCGACCGTCGCCGCCAAGTTTCACCACGCGGCAGCGATAGGATCCGGGCGGCAGTGCCGGATGGCCCAGCGCCCGGGTGGGATCGAGCAGCGCGCCCTCCCGCGCCAGCGCGGTCGCGAAGCGCGGTCTCGCGGCGGCGAGCGCGGTCGACCAGAAGGCCCGGAAGGTATCGAGCCGTTCCGCATCCTCGGCGACGATCAGGCGCTCCCATTGCTTGTCGGAGGGCGCGGGCAGCTCGACGATCACGCTTGGCTTGCGGGCATGCGCGGCGGTGCGCGCCTGCATGGCGGCGCACCCGCCAAGAGTCGCGGCGAGCAGGAGCAGGACAAGGCGAGCATCGCGGTGCATGTTTCTCCCCCCGATGGACGAGCGTCACCCTACATGATCCGAGCCGGTTCAAGGAGGGTGCATTGCAGCAACGGGCGCAAAAACGGGTCGCGACAGCGTATTGTTCGTACGGTGGATTGTCGGTGCGGGCATTCGGCTCGCCCGTGAAGGCCGTGTGGCAGCGCCTCTGAGGTCGTCTGCTCAGCCGCCCGGCTTCTCCCATTCCATGATCAGGAACCAGGGGACCCGCCGATAACGGGCGATCGACTCGCGGTCGCCGCCATAAGGCGCAGGTTCCGCGAAGTGCCGCAGCAGCAGACCCTGTCCGAGCAGCAGCGCCATGTAGCTTTCCAGCGGCCGGTGCCAGTTGCGGATGCGGATGCCGCGCCACGCGACCCAGTCGGCGCGTTCCTCGAGATAATGGTCGATCGAAAAGCGCGGATGGCCCTTCCAGTCGCGTGTCCATCCCTCCGCCTGTCCGGCCGTGTTGAAGCTGGTGAGGTTCGCGATCAGCAGCGATCCGCCGGGCCGGAGCACCCGCGCCATTTCCGCGATGGCGGCGGCGATATCGGGGATGTCGATCAGCGAGAGATAGCTGACCACCAGATCAAACGAGGCGTCGGCGAAATCGAGGCTTTCCGCGCGACCGATCCGATAATCGCCGTTGGGGTCCCTGTATCGCGCCTGGCTGATCAGCGACTCGGTGGGATCGACGCCGACCGTCGATATGCCCTTTGCCCCCAGCATGCGGCAGAAACGCCCCTCGCCGCAGCCGACGTCCAGTGCGTTGGCAAAACGGCCCCCTTCGACCCTCGCCAGCATCGGCCGGTCAAGCACGCAGGCGCGGCCGAAATCGCCGATATCGCCCATGTCGGCGATCCAGGCCTCCGCCGAGTCAGTCCAGCCGTCCGTCACCATGCCCCCTTCGCCACCCGATTGATCGGAGTGTGGCTCTCCTAAAGCATCACGCGTCACGCGCCCACAGGCCGCCGAACAATCAACGGTGACGGCGATCCAGCGCTATCGTGGCGAGTCCGTCGGACTTTCGTCGCAAGTCATGCCGCGCTGCGGCAGATCCGGATTACCCTCGTTTCCGATCTTGCGATGGAGGCACCGCATGAAGTCGTTCCAATTCTCCCTGGCCCCGGACCAGCTGTGGCAGGCGATCAACCCGATGAGTTTCTACCAGCCCGGCGCGCAGTTCGGGTTCATCAACATCGATCTCGGCGCGACGCCGAGGCCCGATATCGAGCAGGACATATTGGACGAGGTCGGCAGCTATGGCCGCCAGCTCGGCCGGATCGGCGATGCGCTGGAAGTGCTGATCCGGCGAGTCGACCCGGCGGGGCTGAGCGCCGAGGAACAGGACGCGCTGGATATCGTGCAGGGGCAGCTGGCCGAGATCCGCAGGATCAAGCGACGCGAGCGCGTGCAGGATCCGGCATAGCGCCCCCGGGCGGGCATCATGCCTCCGCGAGGATGGTCCGCCGCGCGAGCAGTCCGGCGTCGAATTCGAAGATCAGCTCGACCACCGGCGCGGCGGCCGGGTTCCCGGTGAAGGGCGCGCCGGTGCAGAACAGATTGGGCATGCCATCGTCGCACCACAGGTCGACGGGCAGGTGCGGCTGCGGGCGGCCATCATGCACGACCCGGTCCTTGCCCACGCCGCCGCGCAGGGCGGCCAGGGTAAAATCCCGCTTGCCCGCGATGGTCAGGTCGATGTCGATCTGGAAATGGGCGGGCGATTCCATGGTGCTGGCGCGATAGGCGGCCAGTTCGGCGAGCGTGAGCACGGCCCCCGGCGTTCCGGTCATCGGCTTGATGACGTTCGCATACAGCCGCACCAGCCTGCCCGAACGGCCCTCCAGCACCGGCCCCTGGGCGATGGTCTTCGCGGTGAGGAGATAGCGGAACCAGGCGCCGAACTCCTTCCCCGCCCGCGCCGCCTCGGCGGCGAGGCGGATCGGCTCGGCGCCGGTGCAGTTGCGCAAGACGGGGGCGTTGCGGCGCTTGATCTGTACCTGGCCCGACGACCAGGCCGGCACGCGCGCCGAGCGGATCGTGGTCGCGATCACGATGGCGTCGGGGCGATCCTGCACCGAGAGGACCAGCCCGGCGCCGAGATCGCTCGCCAGATGCGACCCATTCTGAGTCGAATCGCCCGGCCGGCCGCGGCAGAAGGACAGGGGCTGGCCGCGCAGGATGTTCCAGTTTGCCACGCCGCCACCCCGGGCAGTGCCCGAATCGGTGTTCTTCAGGACGGTGAACACGCCGTTCGCATAGGTGACATTGGTGCCGTCGACGAAATTATAGCGGCTGCCGGTCGGCATCGAGGGAAAGCAATATTGCGCCTGGGCGATGCGGCAATGGTCGAAGACCGCCTCATCGCAAAAACCGTATCCGCCGGAAAAGCCAAGCCGGCCGATGTCACAATTGGTCACGCTCAGCGCCTTGCCGCCGATGCCGAGCAGCGCGATGCTGCAATCCTCCAGGCTGATCCGGTCGACGCTCGCGCTTTGCACCGCGATGCCGGCCGGCATGCGGCCGCCGCGCCGGACCGATCTCTTCACCAGCTTGTCCGGCTCGCTGTGCACGCGCTCAATGCAGCGTTCGGCCAGGAAATCCTCGCAGATGCTCTCGGCGAAACCGGGCGTGTCGCAATCGCGGAAGGTGAGCTTGCGCCCCATCGCCAGGATATATTCGCCATGCCCTTCGCGCAGGTTGCGGCAGGTGAGCCCGATGAAGCTGTGATCGATATCCCAGCTGAAGCCCCTGTGATCGAGCTTGTAGAGGCGTGATCCGTTCCAGCTGTTGAGCGACAGATAGGAAGCGAAATCCGGCCGGTAGTGATGGGTGAGCGGACGATCGAAGGTCACCGCGCCGGTGACCGGATCGACTGTCCTCAGCCGCACGAAATCGAAGCGGTAGAGATTGGGCGGATAACCCCAATATTGGATGTCTTCGCCGGCGATCATCACCATCTCGCCCGGCGCATAGTGCCGCAGGTCCGCGGGTGTCGTCACCATGACCCTGGCATCACCCTTCTTCGCGGCACGGATCAGCGGGTTGGCGGCGTTCCGATAGAGTATCGTGTCGCAGCCGACCGGCCAGGGAAAGCCGTTGGGCGCCGTCTGCACGAAGGTCGCGCCATGCGCCGAGAAGACCAGGGTCGAGATGCCCTTGAAACAGTCCAGCGCGACGGTCTGATCGAAATGATAGAGGCCGGGCCGCACCGTGACATGCACCGCACGCCCCGCCGCCGATTCGGCGCGCGCCCACCGGCCGAATGCGTTGAGCGCGGCGGAGGTGGCGGCGCTGCTCGATTCGGGCCCGTTCGCCACGGCACCGAATGTGTCCAGGCTGATCGGGCGAGCGGCGCCTTGGCGGGTGATGGTCATGCGTCCCTTTCCGGCATGGTGCCCGCGACGGCGCTACGGACCGCGCCATGGCTCTCGCCTGAACGCGCGGCGGTCGCGGCGGGCAGCATGATCTCCGCCAGGCGGCGCGTCGCGGCCGGGAAGGAATGCGCGGCATCGTACAGCGCGCGCGCCGCCGGATCGAATACCGGCAGATCGTCCTTCGCCGCGTCCGCGATCGCCGCCAGGAAGCCGGGGGCGTCCTCGGCCAGCCATCCGGATGATTGCACCGCGCGGTCATAACCCGAAAAGGCCTCGCTGGTGCCGATGACGTGTTTCCCGAACATCAGTGCCTCGGCGATCTTGGTCTTCATGCCCGATCCGTCGAAGATCGGCGCGACCACGCAGTGCGCGCCGAGATACCAGGGCGCGAGATCGTCGACCCCGCCGACGATCCGGAGGTTGGGCGATCCGCCCAGCCTGTCGCGCAGGGCCTCCATGCCATGCCCGATCACCATGGTCGGCAACGGCGACCTGGGTGCCACGGTGCGCGCGAACCATTCGATCCCGCGCCGGTTGGCGTAGAAGGCGCCCCCGACGAACAGCAGATAGCGCGCCCGGTCCGGCGCCATGGCCGGGCGCGGCGCGGGGAGCGCGTCGTCGAGCGCGATCGGCGCGATATGGTCGGCGCCCCGCCCGTACAGCCGGCGCAGGCCCTCGCTGTCTCGCGCGGACAGGCAGATCATCGCATCGCTGTGGCGCACCGCCGCGCGCTCGGCGGCCCAGGTGGCGGCGAGCAGGGCGAGCGAGAGCGCGGTCCGCTTGGCCCGGGCGGCGCCCAGGAAGAAGCGCGCCTCGACATTGTAGAAGAAGGTCACCACCCGGACAGGCGGATGGGCGCGCTTGATCGGCGCGACGACATGGCCCAGCGTCGAGCCGTCCACGAACACCTGACCTGCGGACATGTCGCCGACCCGGGCGACGATGCGAGCGATCTCATCGGGGTCGAGCCCGCCCAGGCGCCCGTGCAGGGCATCGGCCAGGCTCGGCGCGGGTTTCCTGGTCAGCCGGTGCACCGCCAGGGCATCGCCGAACACCGCCGCCAGCGCGCGCGCATTGAGCCGCGACAGGAGTTCGCGCCCGCCCGGCGGCGCGTCCGGGTCCATCAGCGTGACGAGGAGGAGCGGCGCGGGCTCTCGGGCGGGATCGGCGGGCATGCCTGCCGGGTCTACGCTGGACGATCGCCTTGGGGAAACTCTGCCATGAGGCAGCGAGAGCCTTGCTGAGTCAATTCAGATGAACCGGCAAGCTTCTCACCGTGCGTCGAATGTCATCGTTCCGTGACGCGTTCCGCTCATGGTCACATCCAAAATCAGCGTCATAGATCGAATCCGAAGCCGGCCCGATCCATCGTATACTCGTGCCCCCGGCGTCGGTGACGTAGGGAACGCCC
The DNA here is from genome assembly GCF_056404755.1 of Sphingomonas sp. P2_B6. Classification (NCBI taxonomy): domain Bacteria; kingdom Pseudomonadati; phylum Pseudomonadota; class Alphaproteobacteria; order Sphingomonadales; family Sphingomonadaceae; genus Sphingomonas; species Sphingomonas sp. P2_B6. The sequence continues at coordinate 245,233 of NZ_JBFUDK010000007.1, read as the reverse complement.
TTGGGGCACGGCGTTTCCAATAGTGCCCGCGCACCTGCGTCGTTCAGTGGCACTGCCTTGGCGCGAAACGGTTCAAGACGCGCGAGAAGGTCGACGAACTGGGATTCGGTAAGAGAATATGTTTCGGTTCGCCCGTTCGGCCAGGGTGGGAAGGATTGAGTCCGGCTCGACCCTTGCCGGTTTGCGGTTACAACCGCGGGCATGCCTCCTCTAACTCTTATCTCGACGCGATCGATCTGTGGCTGCGATCTCGGAGCACATCCATCGATCACGGTCATTATCAACAGGCCGAGTGCATATCTCATCTTGGCGGTATGCCTGACGCGAGCGCTGAGAGCCACTCGACATGGTCATGTTTGGGCTTTCACGCGCGGACAGGCAGATGATCGTATCGCTGTGGCGCACCGCCGTGCGCTCCGCGGCCCAGGTGGCGGCGAGCAGGGCGAGGGACAGCGCGGTCCGCTTGGCACGGGCGGCGCCCAGGAAGAAGCGCGCCTCGACATTGTAGAAGAAGGTCACCACCCGGACATGCGGATAGGCGCGCTTGATCGGTGCGACGACATGGCCAAGCGTCGAGCCGTCCACGAACACCTGTCCGGCGGACATGTCGCCGACCCGGGCGACGATGCGAGCGATCTCATCGGGGTCGAGCCCGCCCAGGCGCCCGTGCAGGGCATCGGCCAGGCTCGGGGCGGGTTTCCTGGTCAGCCGGTGCACCGCCAGCGCATCGCCGAACATCGCCGCCAGCGCGCGCGCGTTGAGCCGCGACAGGAGTTCGCGCCCGCCCGGCGGCGCATCCGGGTCCATCAGCGTGACGAGGAGGAGCGCGGGCTCTCGGGCGGAATCGGCGGGCATGCCTGCCGGGTCTACGCTGGACGATCGCCTTGGGGAAACTCCGCCATGTGGCCTCCAGTCCGGATTCGGATGGCGTTCCGTTACCAACGATGAGAAACAAGCAGGGGAACTGCCGGAACAGCCTGTTATCGGTCGGGGCGGCATGGTTGAATCAAGGGCGACTGCTGAAAATGTCATGACGGTCACTGACATTTTCGGATTTGTCTGTCGGCCATCGCTTATACTTATATTTCAATAAGATAGACGAATCTTTCGACGGTCGATCATGTCAGCGAGGGGAAGAATCGATGAAAGCCTGGATCATCGCACTGGCCACGCTGGCCGCCGCCCCGACGAGTCAAACCGTGGCAGCGCAGGAAGTGCCGGCGGCGATCTTCACGGATCCCGCGCACGATGCCGCGCACCCTGCGCGGATGGAGGTGCTGCATATCCCGAGCGGCGGCGTGGCGATCAATGGCCTTGCCTATGTCGCGGCGGGGCCGGGGCCGCATCCGGTGGTGCTGCTGTGCCACGGCCTGCCCGGCAACGAGAAGAATCTCGATCTCGCCCAGGCGATCCGGCGCGCCGGCTGGACGGTGATCACCTTCAACTATCGCGGTTCCTGGGGCAGCCCCGGCAGCTATCGCTTCGCCAATGATCTCGAGGATGCCGATGCGGTGCTGGCCTGGCTGCGCACTCCGGCCAACGCCGCGAGCCTGGGCATCGACCCGAAACGCATCGCGATGGTCGGGCACAGCCTGGGCGGATGGGTGACGGCGCTGACTGCAGCGCATGATCCGGCGCTGCTCGGCGCGGCGCTGATCTCGCCCGGCAATATCGGCTTTCTCGGCCATATGTCGCGCGATGCCGCGACCGCCGCCTTCACCGCCAACGGCCTGGAGGCGCTGGCCGATACCAGCGGCGCGATCATGGCGGACGAGGCGATCGCCCATGCCGACGCCTATGATTTCGTGAAGGCCGGCTCGCGTCTCGCCGGTACCAGATTGTTCGTGCTGACCTCCGACGACGGCTTCGCGCCGGAGGCCGACCGGCTGGCCGCGGCGGTGAAGGCGGCCGGGGGAACGAAGCTGACGACGCTGCATGTCGCGACCGACCATAGCTGGTCCGACCGGCGCATCCGGCTGGAGAGCGAGATCATCCGGTGGCTGGCGGGGTTGGGGCGGTAAGGTCCGGATAGCTGGTCGGTGTGCAACTGCCTCGGGCATCCGAAACGGCAGGCGCATCATATTGTTACACAAGTATTAATTACCTCCATTACGGAGGGTTAGACTTGCCTCGGCTGGTCGATGCGGTCACTACGGTCTCGATCCGGGGGAAATTCAGATCATGATTGGCGGCACGCGCCGGTTGCGACGCAGGGTTCCCGCGTGCGCGACCTGTCGGTGTGTCCGGTCAGCTGAATCGACATTCTCCCGTCGCGATGGCCGTGGTTTTGGGGAGAATTTATGCGTCGTATCCTGCCGCTGCTGGCCGTTCTGCCCCTTGCTGCCTGTGGCGGCGGAGGATCGGGCTCCGAGGGCCCGCCCCCGATCGCAACGCTCAACGTGGCACTGGCGCCTGCCTCGCAGACGATCAAGGCGTCCGAGGACGCGTCGGAGACCAGCTTTTCCTTCGACGCCACCCAGTCCGGCACGACCACCGATCCAGTTTATCCCGACCTCCAGTACGACAAGACGCTGTTCGCGCTGCAGGGCATCCCGACGCTTGCCAGCGGCAAATATGTCGTTGCGTTCAAGACGGCGAAGGATTTGGGCGGTGACAGCTACAAGGGCAACATAACTTTCCGGCTGTGCAAGGACACGGCCTGTGCGACGGTCTATCCCGGTTCGACCCAGACCTTTGCCTATACGTTCGATGTGCAGTTGAAGGACTGGGTGGCCGTGCAGCGCAATGCCGCCCATACCGGCTATGTCCACGCGACCTTCGATCCGGCCAATTTCAAGAAGGCGTGGGATTGGACCCCCGCGAATACCGACACGATATCGTCGGTCGCGACCAAGGGCGCCGTGATATTCGTAAGTCAGAAAAATCAGGACCGGACGCACAGCATTCACGCGCTTTCCAGTGTGACGGGCGCCGTCAACTGGCAGTATGATTTCGGTTCCCTCTATGATGCGAGCGGGCCGTCTGTGGCTGGCGATCAGGTCTATGTAACGACGATGGTGAGTTCGGTCTTTGACAGCCAGAACGTAGTGCTGAACGCGACCACCGGCCAATTTGTCCGAGCCATGCCGTTTGCTGCGCAATGGTCATTCGTCGCAGCGCCGACCCCGTTCGCGAGCGAGCTGTACATGTCTGCGGGTTATTATGGTCGGGTAGTCTACGGGTACAACGCCTATACCGGTGCTGCACTTTGGACCGCGAACGGTTTGAGTGGTGACATATGGTCTGGAGAGGCGCCCGCCGTCGACGATAAATACGTCTATTATTATTCGGGAAGTTCGATCGACGTGTTCGACCGGATGACGGGCGCCAAGATCAAGAGCATGGCAGACCCCTTTTTCACCTGGGGCGGTTATTCTTACATAGGCGGGCCGATTATCGGATCGAAGAACAACATCCTTGCATATTCAGGGTCCTATGGCGGCGGGGGCATCGGGTTTCAAAGCGGCCAGCCCAAGCCGCTGGTAAACTACTCGTTGGCGTCGGGAGCGTATACTTGGCACACGCCGAATATTTATGAGACGGTGCCCGCCCTGGCGAAAGGGGTTGTCTATGTGGCCCGGAATAATCCGGCACGGCTGGACGCTGTCAGCGAAGACAACGGCACCGTCCTGTGGAGTTGGACCCCACCGGCCGGCGAGTTGATCCTCGGCAACGCCGTCGCCACCGATACCCTGGTGTTCGCAAGCACCGACAAGGCGGTTTACGCGGTGTCGACAACGGGGACTACGCACAGCTCGGTCTGGACGGCAGCAACCCCAGGCGAACTGGCGATATCGAGCGACAACAGGTTAGTCGTTGCCAGCAGGGGTGTCGCCAGCACGGGGGCGGTATTGAACAAGCTGACAGTTTATACGCTACGGTAGTTTTGGATCGGTAAGGGCGCGCGCATGAGCAACTGGGCGGAAGGATATACCCAGCGCGAACTGGACGACGCGCAATCCCGCTACGACCTGCGGTTCCCGCCCGACCTGATCGCGCTATTGCTCGATCGCCGTCCGCGCGAGGGCTATGATTGGGCGACCGAGAACGACCGTATTCGCGAGATGCTGGCCTATCCGTTCGAGATGCTCTCCTTCGACGTGGAGCATGGTCTCTGGTGGCCCGACTGGGGCGACCGTCCGGCGAACCAGGATGAGCGGCTGGAAGTCGTGCGGGATGCGCTGGCGCGCGCGCCGCGGCTGATCCCGTTGATCGGGCACCGTTTCCTCCCGGAGGAGCCGGGGTTGGCGGGAAACCCGGTCTTCTCGATGCACGGGTTCGACACGATCTGTTACGGCGCAAATCTGGACCAGTATTTCGACAACGAGTTCAACGGGCGATATGTCATCGCTGCGGCGAGATATGTTCCGTTCTGGTCTGATCTTGTCGAGAAGCCCGATTTGGCATTTGAAACTCCTGGGCGGCGCTAATTAGTAAACTGGCACCGTAATCCAAACATCATAGCTGACGGCGAATCTCTCCCGCCATTATCCCGTGTAATTCTGGGTCACCGTAATTCTGTAATTCTAGATTATTTTCGGCTCTACGTCTCTTGGTTTTCCGAGGGTATTTAGAAGTTCACTTGCTCTCAGGAAGAACAAAAAGTAGGGATCCATAATTGCAAAAGTACCGGATGCTGCTTCCGGGTCCCACTCTACTATTCTCTGAGAAGGATGCATTTGTTCAGCAAACCCGGCAATCTGCTTTAGCGATTCGGTGATACTACTGCCCACTGGCTTATCATCTACGCACACAGATGTTATTCTGGTAAGAAGATCGGCGTAATTGAATTCCATCGATGGGGGATCTTCGCTAAGGGCGAGAAGCGAAGCTCGGTAAGCGTCTCCTTTAGTCCCATCCGAAAATAAAAATTCTTTCCGTTCAGTCCCTCTAACTCGTGGCCCAGCATGCATTTGCTTCACCAGCGAAGTGTAGTCAGATCGCGTAGAGGTTTGCTCCAGTGCCTCTTTCAGATCATCATCAGATACGACAAGATCTTGATATATCTCATTCGCCTCTCTGAGTTTTAAGTTGAAGCAGAGCTGCAGGCAGAGTGCTTGCATGATTTGAGGGGAGGTGCAGCTTTCCTGCGCAAAGCGCTGAATTACGCCATTGTCGACTCGCGCTTTAAGTGCGTCAAAGCCTTGAAGGGCGATTTTCGTGAGGTCTTCAAAGGTCCAAAAGGAAGTGTCGATATTTATCGTGCGACCGCGAAGCTCGTGATTTGAGCGGACCACGTCGTCCGATCGATGGGGCACTGACGCTATGCAGAAACGTATGCCAGTCTCGGCTGCCGCTTTAATCTGTCGCCCAATTGAGCCTTGGAGGTCGCGATGAATGTAATGAAAATCGTCTAGAAAAACGATAAATTCGCTATTCGCGATTTCCCTCCCAACAGCTGCCATGCCTCTATTTTGTTGTGTTGCGGTGATATTATTATTGGCCGAAGTTGTTGTAGAGATCCCGCCCCCAATGCCGGCTGACCCGATTCCTGGCACCCGTATGCTGGCATTCACGCTGGCATTGGGAGTTATCGCTTCACTGGACCCACTCATCGTATTTACCGATGTTGGAATGGTCATCCAATTCAGAATGGCATCCCAGAGGTCATTTTGTGAATCTATTTGAGTTCCAAATATATGTATAAGATTGTCTTCTCCAACGATATTGCGCACTAGCGCAGTTTTGCCAGTTTTTGAGGGTCCAGAAATGGATATTGGCGATCTCGGTGTTTCAATCGCCTCTCTTACTTTTCGCTCGAGCCTTTCGTCCCTCCGCTCAACATAGGTTATTGTCGGAAAGTCGCTGGGCACAAAAACTTCAGTGGCTCTGATCGGCATGTCTCACTCCGCCGCCACACCAGCCTGCGAGAACATATCCCCGCCGCCCGCCGCATCCCCGGCATCCTCATTCGCCGCCTTGCCGCCCTTAGCCTTTTGCCGCTTGTCGAACCCGTCCCACACCTCGTTCCAGTTCCCGCGCGTCGCGGCCTTCGAATATTCGGTCGCGCGCTGTTCGAAGAAGTTGGCGTGCTCCACGCCGTTGAGCAGCGGGGCGAGCCAGGGCAGGGGGTGTTCGTCGATCATGTAGATCGGCTTCAGGCCGAGCTGGCCCAGCCGCCAGTCGGCGATGTAGCGGATATACTTCTTGATCTCCTTGGGCGTCATGCCGTTGACCGGGCCCATCTCGAACGCGAGATCGATGAAATTATCCTCCAGCCGCACGGTCGTCTGGCACATGTCCATGATGTCCTGCTTGACCGACTTGGTCAGGCAATCGCGCTCCTTGCAGAAGGCGTGGAACAGCTTGATGATGCCCTCGCAGTGCAGGCTCTCGTCGCGGACGCTCCACGACACGATCTGGCCCATGCCCTTCATCTTGTTGAAGCGCGGGAAGTTCATCAGCATCGCGAAGCTGGCGAAGAGCTGAAGCCCCTCGGTGAAGCCGCCGAACATCGCCAGCGTCTTGGCGATATCCTCGTCGGTGTCGACGCCGAAGCCCTGCAGATAGTCGTGCTTGTCCTTCATCTCGCTATATTCGAGGAAGGCGCCATATTCGCTCTCGGGCATGCCGATCGTGTCGAGCAGATGGCTGTACGCCGCGATGTGCACCGTCTCCATGTTGGAGAAGGCCGCGAGCATCATCTTGATCTCGGTCGGCTTGAAGATGCGGCCGTATTTTTCGTGATAGCAATCCTGCACCTCGACGTCCGCCTGGGTGAAGAAGCGGAAGATCTGGGTGAGCAGGTTGCGCTCATGGTCGCTGAGCTTCTGTGCCCAGTCGCGGCAATCCTCGCCGAGCGGCACTTCCTCCGGCATCCAGTGGATCTGCTGCTGGCGCTTCCAGAAATCGAACGCCCAGGGGTATTCGAACGGCTTGTACTGTTTGCGGGCTTCGAGGAGGGACATGGGCGGATCCTTACAATTACGCGGTTTTTAGCGGAAAAAATTGAGGTAGAGGAGGCCGGCACCAGCGATGGTGAGGACGATCCCCAGGCGGAAATAATCGGGCGGGCGCTTCAGCGTCCTCGGGTCGAGCGCGCCATTGGCCAGGCCCGCCTCGTTCCTGCGATCGAGACGGTCGCGCAGCTTCGCGCCGAAGACCAGATAATAGACCCCGCAGCCCAGCATCGCCAGATCGAGCGCGCCCGCGACCCACTCGCTGGTGGACCAGTGGCTCATGATGCGCCTCCCAATTTGGAGAGGTCCTCGATGAGGAAGAAGGAAAAGAAGGCGATCATTGCGACGCCCAGGAGCCTGGAACCGCGTGTCGCGGTTCCGGAAAAACTGGAGGTGCCGGTTGCCCATTGGACCCCGATCAGAATGAAGATCGAGGTGCCCACATGCTCGGTCCAGCCGGGACGTTCGGTTTCCGGTACCGTCCAGGTGAGGAATTGCACGCCCACGATGACCGCAAGGATGAGGCCCAGTGCATAGTCCAGTGCGCTGAGCTTGCGCGGTGTGTGATTATGTTGAGCAAGCGCGGTTTCGATGGAGCGCAACTCTTCGAAATAGCCGTCGTTGCCGCGTGACAGCCGGCGTTGATGGCGGCGTTCCAGCCAATGGCGGTGCAGCGCGCCCAGCGGTTCGGCCAGCTTGCCGATGATCACCATCAGCGCGATGAAGCCGACTCCCAACGCCATGGCGATGGCAAGAAAGACCGGTGTGCTCACGACCCCGCCCCCCATGAGTCGAGCGCCCAGGCGAAACGCCCCAGCAGCAGCGCCAGCGCGATCAGCATGGTGCCGGCGATGCGGCGGCCATAGATCGCGCCCTCGCTCCGCGCCGGCCGCGTGAACACGACCAGCCCGCCGATCCCGGCGGTCGCCGCGACCGCGGCCATGATCAGCGGCGCGCGGTTCATCCGCGGTCCCGCCGCACATAGACCGTCTTCGATCCGCGGTGCGATCCGACGCCGAGGAAGACGATGCCGACGAAATAGCCGAAATCATACCAGCCGCCATTGTTCGGCACGGCATAGACCGCGACGTCGGGCATGAAGAGCGACAGGATCCAGGCGACCGGGAAGATGAAGCCGTGCCACACGCCGAGCAGGAAGCCGGGCGCGGCGGGCTGCACCGCGGAGCCGATCTGGTGCGCGCAGGCCGACAGGCTCGCGGCAAGCGCGAGGGCGGCGAGAAGGCGCGAGGGGGCGCGGCTCATGCGGCCGTCCTCCGGCAAGAGCCATCAATGGACGGGCCGGGGCCCGTGGCGGGAATCAGGCTGGAAGGGGCGATGGTCACCAACATGGGTCGGGCCTCCGGGCTTGCATCGAATCGGCATTGCGTGCGTTGTGAGCCCGCATCCGTAACCAAGGAGAAATGCACATGGCCGACGCAAGCGCAATCAAGGAACATATGGAAGTCATCGGCGCCGACGGCGTCCATGTCGGGACCGTCGACCATGTCCAGGACGGCCGCATCAAGCTGACCAAGGCCGACAGCGGCGAAGGCGCCCATGAAGGGCACCATCATTTCATCCCGCTCGGCCTGGTCGCCGATGTCGAGGGCGATCACGTGCGCCTCTCGGCCAATGCCGACGTCGCCGTGACGTTCGAGGAAGAGGCCTGAATCAGGCCGGGAGGCGGTCGCCACTGCGATCGCCTCCGTCATTCCCGGCACCGGGTGGCGTTTAACGGCCAGAGCAAGGGCGACCGGGGCGTACATCAGCGCTCCGGCGGCGCTTCGGTCTGAAGGCGACGCGCTTCGGTGACTGGCAGGCCGGCTTCGGTCGGCACATAGATCAGCGAGGCGCGCGTCGATTCCAGCGCCTGAATCTGCAGATAGCGCAGATAACCCTCGGGCCCGCCAAGGCTGTTCTGCAATATGGCATTGGCCTGCGCGGCGCCGCGCGCGCGGATCACTTCGGCCTCGGCCAGCGCGATCGCGCTTTCCTTCTTGGCGCGCGCCTCCAGGATCGCGACCTGACGCGACGATTGCGCCTCCGCCAGCGCGGCCTCGCCCGCGAGGCGCTGCGAATAGACGCGATATTGCGGATAGCCGAACATGAAGACCATCAGCAGCAGGACACCGCCGAGGATCCCCACCGCAATACAGCCCGATTTCTGATCCATGCCGCTATCCTCGATGCTGGGCCGTCACCGACCGGCTATCGGCGCCGTGGCGGTCCGACAGCCGATGATCGGCGGGCTTATTGGCAGGCCAGACACTCGTCATAATCCTTGGACTCGACCTGGATCTCGCGCAGGTCGATCGTGTTGTCGGCCTCCACGCCCCCGGCGAAGCCCGCCCGCTGGATGCTCTTCGAGCGGAGATAATAGAGCGACTTGATGCCGAGCTCCCAGGCGCGGAAGTGGAGCATCAGCAGGTCCCATTTCTCGACGTCCGCCGGGATGAACAGGTTCAGCGAGGCCGACTGGTCGATATAGGGCGTGCGGTCCGCGGCGAGCTCGATCAGCCAGCGCTGGTCGATCTCGAAGCTGGTCTTGAAGCAGTCCTTCTCCTCCTGGGTGAGGAAATCGAGATGCTGGACGCTGCCGCCCTGTTCGAGGATCGAGTTCCACACCGCATCCGAGTTCTTCGACTTCTCGATCAGCAGCTTTTCCAGATACGGGTTGCGGATCGACCAGGAGCCGCTGAGCGTCTTGTGGGTATAGACGTTCGCCGGGATCGGCTCGATGCAGGCCGAGGTGCCGCCACAGATGATGCTGATCGACGCGGTCGGTGCGATCGCCATCTTGCAGCTGAACCGCTCCATCACGCCCATATCGGCCGCGTCGGGGCAGGGCCCGCGCTCGATCGCGAGCTGCATCGAGGCTTCGTCGACCTGGGCCTTGATGTGCTTGAACATCTTCAGGTTCCAGCTCTTGGCCATCGCGCCTTCGAAGGCGAGGCCACGGGCCTGGAGGAAGCTGTGATAGCCCATCACGCCGAGGCCGACCGAGCGCTCGCGCATCGCCGAATAGGCGGCATGCTCCATGCCGGGCTCGGCGCGGTCGATGAAATCCTGCAGGACATTGTCGAGGAAACGCATCACGTCCTCGATAAAGCCCTTGGCGTCCTTCCACTGGTCCCAGGTCTCGAAGTTGAGCGAGGACAGGCAGCAGACCGCGGTGCGATCGTTGCCGAGATGGTCCTTGCCGGTCGGCAGGGTGATTTCCGAGCACAGGTTCGAGGTCGAGACCTTGAGGCCCAGGTCGCGGTGATGCTTGGGCATCGCCTTGTTCACGTGATCGGCGAAGATGATGTACGGCTCGCCGGTCGCGAGGCGAGTCTCGACCAGCTTCTGGAACAAGGCGCGCGCATCGACCGTGCCGCGGACCGATCCGTCCTTCGGGCTGGTCAGGTTCCATTCCGCGCCCTCGCGCACGGCCTCCATGAAGGCGTCGGGAATCAGCACGCCGTGGTGCAGGTTCAGCGCCTTGCGGTTGAAGTCGCCCGAGGGTTTGCGAATCTCGAGGAACTCCTCGATCTCCGGGTGCGAGATGTCGAGATAGCAGGCGGCCGAGCCGCGGCGCAGGCTGCCCTGGCTGATCGCGAGGGTCAGCGAATCCATCACGCGCACGAACGGGATGATGCCGCTGGTCTTGCCGTTCAGGCCGACCGGCTCGCCGATGCCCCGGACGTTACCCCAATAGGTGCCGATGCCGCCGCCGCGCGAGGCGAGCCACACATTCTCGTTCCAGGTGTCGACGATGCCGTTCAGGCTGTCCGGCACTGAATTGAGGAAGCAGGAGATGGGCAGGCCGCGCCCGGTGCCGCCGTTCGACAGAACCGGCGTGGCGGGCATGAACCACAGCTTCGAGATATAGTCGTAGAGGCGCTGCGCATGCGCCGCATCATCGGCATAGGCCGAGGCCACGCGCACGAACAGGTCCTGGTAGCGCTCGCCCGGGAGCAGATAGCGGTCGTTCAGCGTGTCCTTGCCGAAATCGGTGAGCAGCGCGTCGCGCGAATGATCGACCTCGACCGGATAGAGCTGCGGCTTCACTTCCTTCGAATCGCCGCGGGCGTCGAGCTTGCGCGCCGCGCCGCCATTCTTGCTGGACGTGTCCGTGGCGGGCGCGGCGCTCGTGGCGGCTTCGATCGCATCGGTGGCCATGGTTACGCTTGCCTCCTGGGTATCTCTGAAATCCATCGCTCTGCCCCTGCTTTCCATCAAACATACACGACTGGCTTGCCTTGGCCTTTGCCGCTGGCGTTCCCGGTCCGTTCGAATCGGGGGCGAACCCCCATCCTATCATTTCAGGGGCGCCCAGGGAGAACGAATTATGCCGTGCCCGCACCACAGGGTGCAGGGTGGAAGCATGCCGCAATATGGGGTCGCGGTGGTCGTTCTACCAGTTCTTGGGTTCGCCCCCGAACTCAACCCCAACAGATTGTGCCCATTCCGGCGGGGACGCAAGACGGTAAATGACAGTTGCGAGACTCGGTTCGTCGCTAATTTGAGTCGGTTCATGGCATCGCCAAAACGGTGCAGTGCAGCGACGCGTGGAGTTCTGCGGGGTTCGTGAAAGGCAAGAGAACGAACATTGAACATGACTAAATTTTCACATTCCACCGGCTACGGCTATCGGCAGCGTAACGATCGCGCGCAGCCCGCTTGAGGGGGATGCCTCCAGCGCCAGGGTGCCGCCATGGAGCTCGGCCAGCTCGCGTACGATGGAGAGGCCGAAGCCGTGCCCGTCGCCGCTTTCGTCGAGTCGGCGGCCGGGGCGCAGCGCCTCGGCGCGGTCCGCGGCGGCGATGCCGCGGCCGTCATCCTCGATGACGATTCGCACCCGGCCTGGGGGACCGGCTTCGGCCGTCAGCGCGATTCGGCCGGCGGCCCAGCGCCAGGCATTGTCGAGCAGATTGCCGAGCAGCTCGTCCAGATCTTGCGGGTCGATCGCCACAGCGAGGCCGGCGGGGATCGAGCGGGTAAAGGCGATGGCGCGGTCGGCATGGATTCGGGCGAGCGCCGCGGCAACGCCGTCGACCGCCGGTTCGATCGGGGTACTGCGCCGCGCCGCTCCGCCCGAGGCATCGGCGCGGGCGCGGCCGAGATGGTGCCGGATCGAGCGGTCGATTCGCGCGACTTCGGCTGCCATCGCCCCGTCCGGGTCGCGGCCCTGCTCGTTCAGGCGCAGCGCAAGCGCGGCGAGCGGCGTCTTCAGCCCGTGCGCCAGATTGGCGACATGGCCGCGGGCATTGGCGAGGGCGGCGGCATTCTCGGCCAGCAGGGCGTTGAGCTCGTTCGCGAGCGGCTGGAGTTCGGCGGGCTGGTCGGCGGGTACGGCCTGCGCCTGCCCGGCGCGGACCGAGGCAAGCGAAGCCCTCAGCGCGGCGAGCGGGCGCAGGCCGAGGCGAAGCTGGACCAATGTCGCCGCGCCGAGCGCGAGGCCGAGCAGGGCGAGCGAGCCCAGCAATGGCGTCATGGCGGCCCGCAGCGGCCGCTCGACGATCGCGCGTGGGGCCGAGGCAGCGATTCGGACCGGGCCGGCGCTGGTCTGGACGGTCAGGCTGCGGGCGTGGCGGGCGCCCCCCGTCGCGTCGCGCCAGTCGAGCGGCTGGGGCTCGCCTGGCGCGTGCCGGCGGCGGTGATGGCCGTCCGCGTCCGGGGGCGGGGGTTGCTCGATCTGGGGCAGGTCGGCCGAGGCGAGGGTGACGGCGGGGGCGTCGATCCGCCAGCCCCAGCCCGATCCGGTGCGGTTGAACGGCGCGGGCGAGACGATGCGTGCGCGATCCACTGACCCGTCCGGGCCGACCGCCGTGGCCAGCAGCGCGACCTGGGCGTCGAGGCGCTGGTCGAGGCCCTGCATGACGAAGCGTTCGAGCACCGCGCCGATCGCCAGCGCGGCAAAGGCCAGCGCGGCGATCGTCGCGAGCGCGGCGAGGGCGGCGAGCCGGCCGAACAGCGAGCGCGGCATCAGCCTCATGGCTGAGTCGCCGTCAGGCGATAGCCGCGGCCGCGCACCGTCTCGATCAGGTCGCGGCCGATCTTCCGCCGCAACCGGCCGATGATCACCTCGAGCGAGTTGGAATCGGGATCGGCATCGCTCTCATAAGCATGGTCGAGCAGGTCGAGCCGGTCGATCACCGCTTCCTTGCGCAGCATCAGCGCCGACAGGATGCGCCATTCGAGCGCGGTGAGCTTCAGGGGCAGGCGGTCGAGCTCGAACTGGCCGGTCTGGGCGTCGAAGCGCAGCGGACCGCAGGCGATTACCGTGGCGGAATGGCCGGCGGCACGGCGGATCAGCGCGCGCAGGCGCATCACCAGCTCCTCGACGCGGAAGGGCTTGGTCAGATAATCGTCGGCCCCGGCGCGGAATCCCTCGACCTTGTCCGACCAGCCGTCACGCGCGGTGAGGATCAGCACGGGCAGGCTGCGCCCGGCGGCGCGCCATTCCTGCAGCACGGCGATGCCCGGCTTCACCGGCAGGCCGAGATCGAGCACGGCGGCGTCATAGAGGCCGGTATCGCCGAGATGCGCGCCGTCCTCGCCATTGCCGGCGATATCGACCGCGAAATTCTCCGCGCGCAACGCCCGGGCGATGCCGTCGGCGAGCGCGGAGTCGTCCTCGACCAGCAGGATGCGCATCCGGGTCCTTTCTCCTTTGCGCTGAGGCGCCCCCTCTCCGTTCGCTCAGCCCGAACGGGGGAGGGGTATCCGCCCAATCGCTAAGCCCGCGCCTTAAACCGAAACTGAACGGGGAGGTTCAGCGGGGCGTGGGCACGCATCGCTATCACGGCGTCACTCAAAACCCATGGAGTGAAACCGAATGACTGAAGACATCACCGCGAAACCCGTCCGCAAGCCATCGCTTCAAATGGCGCTTGCCGCCATCGCCCTGCTCGGCGCGGGCGGTGCCGTGGGCGCTACCGCCGCGCGCATGGCCGGCCCCTCGATCGAGGTCGCGCCGCTTAACCCCGTCGCGATCGCCTCGCTCAAGACCGGCGAGGGCCTGGTCACCGTGCGCGGCAAGGTGGGAGAGGTGTATGGATCCAACTTCATCCTGGCTGATGGGAGCGGCCGCACGATGATCGAGGGCGGGCCGCGATCCGACGCGCTGGTCACCGCGGGAAATGTGGTGACGGTGCAGGGCTGGAACCGCGACGGCGTGCTGCGCGCGTCGTTCCTGGTCGGCGTCGACGGCAAGGTGACGGCGCTGGGGCCGATGGGCCATGGGCGTGGCGGGCATGGTCCGCATGGCGGGCCGGGGCGCGATGGTCCGGATCGTGACGGGCCCGATGCTCCGCCGCCGCCTCCTGCCGCAGCACCGGCTGTCCCGGCCCCGGTCGGCAACAGCGCCGGATAACAACCGACCATTCCCCACCGTCATGCCGGACTTGTTCCGGCATCCATCGTCCCGCAGGCGCCGCCGCTGTTGCGTGTGCGGAACGATGGACCCCGGGACAAGCCCGGGGTGACGGTGGTGGTGGGGGCGCCTACGCCCCCCTGATCGCCTCATAGGCTGCCTGAAGCCGCATCGCGACGCTCGGCCGGCCCGTCGGCGGCGTGCCGAGATGCTCGGTACGCAGCTCGTCCATGAAATCCGCCCACATCTCGGGGCCGCCTTCCTCCAGCAGCTGCGCGCGAATCGCCAGGTCCGGCGTGACCGGCAGGTGCCGCCGGCCCCAGGCGCCGAGATGCGCCATCAGCGGCACGAGCTGGATCGCCGGCTCGGTCAGGCTGTAGAAATGCTTCTGCTTGTGGCTCGGATCGTCGGTGATGGCGAGAAAGCCCGCCGCGACCAGCTTCTTCAGCCGGTCGGCCAGGATGTTCGAGGCGATCCGTTCCTCCGACGCGCCCAGCAGCTCGCGGAAATGGCGGCGATGGCCGAACATGATGTCGCGAATGACGATCAGGCTCCATCGATCGCCCAGCGCCTGGATGGTAAGGTTGATCGGACAGCCCGATCGCGGATCGTCGATATGGATCGTCATGACTGGTTGCAATATAGGATCGGTTTGCTAGAAGACAACCGGTTGTGATTCGAAAGCGGTTTGAGCCGACAGCATTTTCAGGGAGAGCGTGATGACCAGGGTTCGCGTAAACGCCTATTCGATTTCGGTGGACGGCTTTGGTGCTGGTATCGAGCAGAGCCTGGCAAATCCCATGGGCGTGGGCGTCGAGGGGCTGCACCAATGGGCCTTTGCCACCAAAACCTTCCGCACGATGTTCGGCCAGGACGGCGGGTCGACCGGTATTGACGAGGGTTTCGCTTCCCGCTCGATGGAGGGCCTCGGCGCCTGGATAATGGGCCGCAACATGTTCGCCCATAGCCGCGGCGACTGGACCGATGATGGCTGGGAGGGCTGGTGGGGCGACACGCCGCCTTATCATTGCCCGGTGTTCGTTCTCACCCATTATGCCCGTCCACCGCTCGAGATGGACGGCGGCACCGTCTTCCATTTCGTCACCGAGGGGGCCGAAGAAGCGCTGCGGCTCGCCCGCGAGGCGGCCGGCGACCGCGATATCCGCATCGGTGGTGGCGCCGAGACGATCCGCGAATATCTGACCCTCGGCGCGATCGACGAAGCGCATCTCGCGATTTCGCCCATGCTCATCGGCAAGGGCGAGGCGCTGTTCGTCGGGCTCGATCTGCCGGCGCTCGGCTATAAGGTCGGCGAGCAGGTCCTGGGCGAGAACGCGACGCACATCGTGCTGACGAAGCAATAAGGAGAAATCGACATGACGCTCGCGCTCTACGCCCATCCGTTGTCGTCCTATTGCCACAAGGCCCTAGTCGCGCTGTACGAGAACGACATTCCCTTCGACTACAAGCTGCTCGACGGCAGCGAGCCCGTGGCGAGCGCGTTCGCTGCCCTGTGGCCGATGAAGCGCTTCCCGCTGCTGATGGACGGTGAGCGGATGGTGGCGGAAGCGACCGTGATCATCGAATATCTAGGGGTGCACTATCCCGGCCCGGTACGGCTGATCCCGGACGATCCCGATGCCGCGATCGAGGTGCGCATGCTCGACCGCTTCTTCGACAATTATGTGATGAACAGCCAGGGCCGCGTCGTGTTCGATTTCATCCGCCCGGAAGGCAATCACGACCCCTATGGCGTCGCCGAGGCGAAGGCTATGCTCGACAATGCCTATGCGTGGCTGGACAGCTGGTTGGAAGGGCGCGAATGGGCCGCGGGCGGCGCGTTCAGCATGGCCGACTGCGCGGCGGCGCCAGCCTTGCTCTATGCCGACTGGACTCATGCGATCCCGGAGCGGTTCGCCAATGTCTGGGCGTACCGGACCCGCCTGCTCGCGCGGCCGTCCTATGCCCGGGCGCTGGACGAGGCGCGTCCCTATCGGCATTATTTCCCGCTGGGGGCGCCGACCGACCGGGATTGAGCGCCTCTGTCGGGCTGCCCCCCTTGGCCGCGCCGGGCTGCGCGCATAAGGCGTCGTGCGACTCACCACCGCACGGACCCGATATGACCACCATCATCCGCGAAGCCGACCTGATCGAGAGCGTGGCCGACGCGCTGCAGTTCATCAGCTATTACCACCCGATGGATTATATCCGCGCCCTGGGCGTGGCGTATGAGGCGGAGCAGAGCCCGGCGGCCAAGGATGCGATCGCGCAGATCCTGACCAACAGCCGCATGTGCGCCGAGGGGCATCGCCCGATCTGCCAGGACACCGGCATCGTCACGGTGTTCGTGAAATGGGGCCAGGATTGCCGGCTCGAATCCGACAGGTCGCTGCAGGAAGTGGTCGATGAGGGCGTGCGCCGCGCCTATCTCCACCCGGAGAACAAGCTGCGCGCCTCGATCCTCGCCGATCCGGCCTTCACCCGCCGCAACACCAGGGACAATACGCCGAGCGTCCTGCACGTCGAGATGGTCCCCGGCAGCAAGGTCTCGGTCGATGTCGCGGCCAAGGGCGGCGGGTCGGAGAACAAGTCGAAGTTCAAGATGATGAACCCGAGCGATTCGATCCTCGACTGGGTGCTCGAGATGATCCCGCAAATGGGCGCGGGCTGGTGCCCGCCGGGCATGCTCGGCATCGGCATCGGCGGGACCGCGGAAAAGGCCATGCTGCTCGCCAAGGAAAGCCTGATGGGGCCGATCGACATGGCGCAGCTCAAGCAGCGCGGGCCGCGTAACGATATCGAGACGCTGCGCATCCAGATCTTCGACGCGGTCAACGCGCTGGGCATCGGTGCGCAGGGGCTGGGCGGGCTTTCGACCATTCTCGACGTGAAGATCTTCGACTGGCCGACTCACGCCGCGTCCAAGCCGGTGGCGATGATCCCGAACTGCGCGGCGACCCGCCACGCGCATTTCACGCTCGATGGGTCGGGTCCGGTCTATCTCGAGGCGCCGAAGCTCGACGAATGGCCCGATGTGAACTGGCAGCCCGATCAGGCAGCGATCCGGGTCGATCTCGACACGCTGACGCCGGAGGTAGTGCAGCGCTGGAAGCATGGAGACCGGCTGCTGCTCAACGGCAAGATGCTCACCGGCCGTGACGCCGCGCACAAGCGCATCAAGGACATGCTCGAGGCCGGCGAGGAGCTGCCGGTCGAGTTCAAGGGCCGGGCGATCTATTATGTCGGCCCGGTCGATCCGGTCGGCGAGGAAGTGGTCGGCCCAGCGGGCCCCACGACGGCGACGCGGATGGACAAGTTCACCCGTATGATGCTCGAACAGGGCCTGCTCGCGATGGTCGGCAAGGCCGAGCGGGGCCCGGCCGCGGTGGAGGCGATCCGCGACCACCAATCCGCCTATCTGATGGCGGTCGGCGGCGCGGCCTATCTCGTCGCGCGGGCGATCAAGGGTTCGAAGATCGTCGGCTTCGAGGACCTCGGCATGGAAGCGATCTACGAATTCGAGGTCAGCGATTTCCCGGTGACGGTGGCGGTCGACAGCGAGGGGCAGAATGTCCACCAGCTCGCGCCGCTGGTCTGGCGAGAGAAGATCGCGCGGGAGAAATTGCTGGCGGGCGTCTGACGCATGGCCCGCATCGTCCTCCAGTCCCCGCTCGCGCCCGACGCGATCGCGACGAAACTGAAGGACGTGCTGGGCGATCGGACCACGAAGCCGGCCAAGGGCGTGACGGGCCAGGGCTCGGAACAGGACATGACGCTGTTCTATTTCCGCCCCAACATCCAGAACAGCTTCCAGACCAGCCTGACCGCGACGATGGAGCCCGCCGGTGGCGGCACCCGGATCGAGGGCAAGATCGGCACCCCGGCCAGCGCGCGGCTGTTCATGGGGTGCTGGTTCGGGTTCCTGACATTGTTCCTGGGGCTGGCCGGTGGCAGCATGATCGCGTCCGGCGCGCCGCTCGGCGAGATGCTGCCGTTCCTGGCGATCCCGCTCGGCATGATGGCGTTCGGGGGATTGCTCTGGCGGCTGGGCACCTGGACCGCGAAGAAGGACGAAGCGGCGATTCTGGCATTCCTCGCAACAACGGTGGCGGCGCGGGTGGTGGATTGACCACGTCACCTTTCCTCCCCATCGCAGATGGGGAGGGGAACCGCGCTCTTGCGCGGTGGAGGGGAAATGCCGGCCAGCCGCAAGATTGTGGAACGTGCGAGGAAATTACGCCGCGTGATGACGGCGCCGGAGGTGCAACTGTGGCAATGGCTGCGTGGCCGGCCCGATGACTTCAAGTTTCGGCGGCAGCACCCGACAGGGCGATATGTTCTCGATTTCTACTGCCCGGCGGCGCGGCTCGTCATCGAGGTGGATGGGGAAGCGCATAATCGAGGAGATCAGCCCGCGCGCGACATCGAGCGCGACGCGTGGTGTGCTGAGCAGGGCTTCCGGGTCCTGCGCATTCCCGCGACCCTGGTGATGAACGATCTGGACAGCGTTACCCGCGGGATAATGGCCGTATGTCACGAACAATTGTCCCGCCTTCCCCTCCACCATTCGCCGGAAGAGGCGAATGGTCCCCCTCCCCATGCTTCGCATGGGGAGGAATAGGGTTGATCACCTCTCCCATCTGGCTGCCGGCGACCGTCGTCGCCGGCGCGCTGCAGGCGTGGCGGACCGCTGTGCAGAAGCGCGTCAGCCACGGCATGTCGGTGAACGCCGCCGGGCTGGTGCGTTATCTCTATGGCCTGCCTTTCGCCCTGATGCTGGTCGCGGGGTACGAGCTGGTTTTTGCGTCGGGTGGCTTCCCGGCGCTGGGTCATCGCTTCCTCCTGTTCTGCGCCGCCGGCGGGCTGGCGCAGATCGTGGCGACCAATTTGCTGCTCCTGGCATTCGGCTATCGCAACTTCGTCGTCGGCACCGCCTATTCGAAGACCGAGGCCGTGCAGGGCGCCATCCTGTCCTTCCTGCTGCTCGGCGAAAGGCTGAGCCCGCTGAGCTGGGCCGGCATCGGCTGCGGCGTCATCGGCGTGATGGTGCTGTCGACCGGCGGCAAGCGCATGGGGCCGGTGGATTTCCTCCGCGCGCTCGGCCAGCCCGCGGCCTTGTGCGGCATCGCCTCGGGCTTCTTCTTCGCGCTGACCGCCATCGCCATTCGCCGCGCGACGCGGGAGGTGGCGACCCCCGATCCGATCCAGGCCGCGCTGATCGTGCTCGCGGTGACGGCCAGCCTGCAGGTGCTGATGCAGGGCAGCTATCTGATGCTGCGCGAACGCGATCAGGTCCGCACCGTGTTCGCCGAATGGCGTGTTGCGGGGCAGGTCGGGCTGCTGTCCTCGCTCGGATCGGCCTGCTGGTTCACCGGCTTCGCCACCGCGCCGGTGGCGCTGGTGCGCATCGTCGGCCAAGTCGAGGTCGCCTTCACCTTCGCCTTTTCGCGCTTCTATCTCGGCGAGCGCATGATGCGCAGCGAAGGGCTTGGCCTGATCCTGGTGGTGACGGGTGTGGTCCTGGCGCTGGCCGGCGCGTTATAGCGTGAACACCATGAGAACCGGGAGCTGATCGATGACGGACGCGGGCCGGAAGGCGGGGAGCACCGGCGCGCTGATCGCCACCGTGCTCGGGTCGAGCGTCGCGATGATCGACGGATCGGTGGTCAATGTCGCGCTGCCGGCCATCGCGCGCGGCCTCGGCGCCGACAGCAGCGGCGTCCAGTGGATCGTCAACGGCTTCATGCTGCCCCTGTCGGCCTTGGTGCTGATCGGCGGGGCGCTGGCCGACGGGGTCGGGCGCAAGCGGACCTTTCTCTGGGGCTTGCTGGCCTTCGCTATCACCACGCTCGGCTGCATGGCCGCGCCGACGCTCGGCTGGCTGATCGCCGCGCGGATCGGACAGGGGATCGGTGCCGCGCTGCTGGTGCCGGCCAGCCTCGCGATCCTCGGCGCCGATTTCCAGGGCGCGGCGCGCGCCCGGGCGATCGGCACCTGGGCCGCGGCCGGCGCGATCGGCGGCGCGATCGGCCCGGTACTCGGCGGCTGGCTGGTAGACCATGTCGGCTGGCGCTCGATCTTCGCGCTGATCCTGCCGATCGCGGCGGCCGCCTTCGTGATGGGGTGGCGCTATGTCCCGGGCGGGCATGACAAGGATGCAACCCCGCCCGACTGGTACGGCGCGGCGCTCGCCACGGTCGGGCTCGGCCTGCTCGTCTGGGGCCTGACGCTGATGACCGCGCATGATCGCGGCACCGGCGCCGCGATGATCGGCGGCGGCACGATCGCGCTGGTCGCGTTCGTCGCACTCGAGGCGCGGCTTGGCGACCGCGCGATGGTGCCGCTCGCTTTGTTCGGCACGCGGACCTTTACCGGCCTGACCCTGCTCACGTTCCTGCTCTATGCCGCATTGTCGGGCTCGCTGTTGCTGCTCCCCTATCTGCTGATCGCGCATGGCTGGAGCGCGGCGGCGGCGGGCACGGCGGTGCTGCCCCTGCCGCTGATCATGGGCCTCGGTTCCCGCAGCATCGGCGCGCTGGCGGCGAAGGTCGGCGCCAGGCCGCTGCTGGCGATCGGGCCGATGGTGACGGGCGCCGGCTTCGCGCTGTTCGCGACGATGCCGGGTGAGGGCATCGACTATGTCCGCCACGTGCTGCCGGGCATGATGCTGGTGGGGATTGGCATGACGACGGCGGTCGCCCCCCTCACCACGACCGTGATGGCCGCGGTCGATCACCGCCACACCGGCGCTGCCTCGGGCGTCAATAACGCGACCGCGCGGATCGGCGGCATGATCGCGGTGGCGCTGATCGGACTGGTGCTGACCGGCGACGGGCGCGGCGTGTCGCTCGGCGCGTTCCACGGCGCGGCGCTCGCGGCGGCGGCGATGGCAGCAGGTGCGGGGCTGTGCGGGTGGCTGCTGGTGCGGGTTAAGCAGGTCTAGCCCCGCGTTCGTTCGAGCGACGCCGAGGAACCGGGAGGAACCCGAAACGGAGGGGCTTGGGCCCGGCGCGCCGCGGTGATATGCAACCGGCACCGGGGGGAAGGACATTGGCCGAGCGGGTCGCGCTGCGCGGATATGACACGACATTGGATCGCGCCGGGCTGTCGCTCGGCGCGGGTGCCCTGATGGGCGGCGCGTTCGCCAGTATCCTGGTCGCGATCGGCGGGCCGCCGTCGCTGCTCGGCGTCGCCGTCGGGTTCGTCATCGGTATGGTGATTACGGTAATGACGGCGGTCGCGGTCGCCGCGCCCTTGTGGCTCGTCGCGCATGCCCTGAACCGGCGCGGCCCGGCCACCGCCGCGCTGATCGGCGGGCTTTGCGGGGTCGCGCTGTTCCTCGGCGGCCAGACCTATGGCTTCGGCCTGTTCGCCCTGCCCGCGACCGACACGTACACCTTGCTGTTCCGCTGGATCGGCGCGATCGCAAGCTGCGTGATCCTCGCGGGCATGTCGGCGGCGATCGGGCTGGTGATGTGGCGCGTCGCCTATCGGCGGACCGGCTGAACGGCCCGAATCAGGCGCCGCCGATCCGGTTCAGCAGGCGCCGATGCGCCGGGCGACCGTATGCGTCCTGGTCGTCATGCGCATCCTGCCCGTCATCACCGACGTGCCGCTGATGTCGAGCGACGTCGCCGTATAGGTCCCGTTCGACGTGACGGTCATGCCGCCGCTGCCGAAAGTGCAGGCCATCACCCCGGTCAGCCGGCCGCCGCTCGCGTTGAAGCTGGTGTACTGGCACTTGCCCTTGCTCGCCTCCATCACGCTGCGCGGCCCGTTCGCTGCCTGTTGCGGCGTGACGCACGCCGTGGCGACCTGCGGCGGCTGGCCGCGCATCCCGGCGGCTACGCCCGGAGGCCCGCCCTCCATCTGGACGTCGAGAATGGTGACCGTCGTCTGCCATTTGCCCGGCTGGATCGGCAGGCTGCCCGAGGCGGCGAGGAGGAGCAGCAAGGGCGCGGCGGCAAGGAACCTGTTCATCGCATTTTACTCCGAAACGGAAGTGACACGCGACCGATCCCGTTCGTTGCGGGTTGGCGTCTTCCTCCCCATATTCGCTGACTATGGCAATCCAGATTCGCACCAGCCTCGAAGAGCCCGAAACGGGCGTCAGCTTCGTTCCGCATCGGCCCGCGCGCCCGCCCAAGGCGGAGGGCGGCAAGAAGTTCAAGCTCGTCTCCGAATATACGCCCTCGGGCGACCAGCCGACGGCGATCGCCGAGCTGGTCGAACAGACCGAAGCGGGCGAGCGCGATCAGGTGCTGCTCGGCGTGACCGGATCGGGCAAGACCTTCACCATGGCCAAGGTGATCGAGGCCGTGCAGCGCCCGGCTTTGGTGCTCGCCCCGAACAAGATCCTCGCGGCGCAGCTCTATGGCGAGTTCAAGAGCTTCTTTCCCGAGAATGCCGTCGAATATTTCGTCAGCTATTATGATTATTACCAGCCCGAGGCCTATGTGCCGCGGTCGGACACGTACATCGAGAAGGAAAGCTCGGTGAACGAATCGATCGACCGGATGCGCCATTCGGCGACGCGCGCATTGCTCGAACGCGACGACGTGATCATCGTCGCCTCGGTCTCCTGCCTCTACGGCATCGGCTCGGTCGAGACCTATTCGGCGATGATCTTCGACCTGAAGAAGGGCCAGACGGTCGACCAGCGCGAGATCGTGCGCAAGCTCGTCTCGCTCCAGTACAAGCGCAACGACGCGGCGTTCCAGCGCGGCAATTTCCGGGTGAAGGGCTCCAACCTGGAGATCTTCCCGTCGCATTATGAAGACACTGCCTGGCGCGTGTCCTTCTTCGGCGACGATATCGAGGAGATCGTCGAGTTCGATCCGCTGACCGGCAAGAAGGTCGCGAGCCTCGATTATGTGCGCGTCTATGCCAACAGCCACTACGTCACGCCCGGCCCGACGCTGAAGCAGGCGATGGAGGCGATCAAGCACGAGCTCGCCGAGCGGCTGAAGGAGCTGATCCCCGAAGGAAAGCTGCTCGAGGCGCAGCGGTTGGAGCAGCGCACCAATTTCGATCTCGAGATGATCGCGGCGACCGGCAGTTGCGCTGGTATCGAGAATTATTCCCGCTTCCTCACCGGGCGTATGCCGGGCGAGCCGCCGCCGACCCTGTTCGAATATCTGCCCGACAATGCCCTGCTGTTCGTCGACGAAAGCCATGTCACGATCGGCCAGATCAACGGCATGTCGCGCGGCGATCACCGGCGGAAACTGACGCTCGCCGAATATGGCTTCCGCCTGCCCTCGGCGATCGACAACCGGCCTTTGCGCTTCAACGAATGGGAGGCGATGCGCCCCCAGACCACTTATGTCTCGGCGACGCCCGGCGGGTGGGAGATGGAGCAGACCGGCGGCGTCTTCGCCGAGCAGGTCATCCGCCCCACCGGGCTGATCGATCCGCCGATCGAGATCAAGCCGGTCGAGGAGCAGGTGCAGGACCTGATCGTCGAGGCAAAGAAGACGGCGGAGGCAGGGTATCGCACCCTGGTCACGACCTTGACCAAGCGCATGGCGGAGGATCTCACCGAGTTCATGCACGAGGCGGGCATCAAGGTCCGCTACATGCATTCCGACGTCGAGACGCTGGAGCGTATCGAACTGATCCGCGACCTCCGGCTCGGCGTCTATGACGTGCTGGTCGGCATCAACCTGCTGCGCGAGGGGCTCGATATCCCCGAATGCGGGCTGGTCGCGATTCTCGACGCCGACAAGGAAGGGTTCCTGCGCTCCGAGACCTCGCTGATCCAGACGATCGGCCGCGCGGCGCGCAACGTCGACGGGCGGGTGATCCTCTATGCCGATCGTATCACGGGCTCGATGGAGCGCGCGATGAACGAGACCAACCGGCGCCGCGAGAAGCAGCTGATCTACAATGAAGAGCACGGCATCACCCCGCAGACGATCCGCCGCAACATCGGCGACATCATCCAGGATGTGGCAAGCCGCGACCAGGTCACGATCGAGATCGACGAGGACCGGCCGCACATGGTCGGCCACAATCTGCGCGCCTATATCGAGGACCTCGAAAAACAGATGCGCGCGGCGGCTGCGGACCTCGAGTTCGAAACGGCCGGCCGCCTGCGCGACGAGATCAGGTCGCTGGAAGCGGAGGAGCTAGGCTTGCCGGCAGACGAGCACCGTGCCCCGGTGATGGGCCGCTCCAACGAGGGCAAGCCGGGCACACGCAAGACGCGCTACGGCAAGAGCCAGAAGATGCGGATGGGTGGGGGAAGGCGTTGATGTTCTCTATTTGTTCGGATATACTGATTTCCCTCCGCTGACGGAAATCCATTCCGCAGAATCGTCCGGGATGATTGCATGTCCGACGAGTTTGATATTTCCTCGTTTGTCCTGTATAAAGGACAAAAGTACGCGATCGAGCAGTCGGAGGATTTCGGCCGGTGGCTTACCAGCCTGCGTGATCGTGTCGGGCGTGCCCGCATCCTCGCACGGCTTCGGCGCCTCGCCGACGGCAATATCGGGGATGTGAAATCGGTCGGTGAAGGTGTTTACGAACTGAGGATGTTCTTTGGCCCAGGGTATCGGGCTTATTTCATGTACGTCGGCGATGTGGTGGTCCTGCTGCTTGCTGGTGGCGAGAAGGACAGTCAGAACCGGGACATCCGGGCAGCGATTCAATTGGCGGAGCGAGCGCGAGATGGCACTCAAGACGACACCGTTTGATCCGGCGGAATACCTCGAGACCGAAGAGGATATCATTGCTTACCTCGACGCGTCGATGGAGGGCGGCGACCCCGGAGCCATTGCCCAGGCTTTGGGAGATGTGGCGCGGTCGAAGGGCATGACCGAATTGTCCCGTAAAACGGGCGTGGGTCGCCAGGCGCTGTACGCCGCCCTTTCGGCAAACGGCAATCCGACGCTGGAGACGTTGACCTCGGTATTGGCCGCGATGGGGTTGCGGTTGAGCGTCGGCAGGGCGGCTGCCTGATCGCGGCCGCGCGTCTCCGCGTAGATCTGCTGCCGTCGGCATATCGAGTTTGGCGGCAGTCGCCGGCGGGATCAGGGGCGGGCGTCAGGGCCGCGTCGGAAGCTGATGGCGATCCGGTTATAGGCGTTGATGAGACCGATCGACAGGGTCAGATCGGCGACTTCCTTTTCGGAGAACTGCGCGCTGACGGTCGCGAACAGCTCGTCGGTGATCCGGGTACCCGCCACCAGCGTCACCGCCTCGGTCCAGGCGAGTGCTGCACGCTCGCGCTCGCTGAAGAGGGGGCCGGCCTCGCGCCAGGCGGAGACCAGCAGCAGCTTCTCGACCGGCACGCCCGCGGCAAGGAGGTCGCGGCTGTGGCTGTCGATACAATAAGCGCAGCCGTTGATCTGCGAGGCCCGCAAATAGACCAGGTCGACGAGTGCCTTGGGCAGTCCGCAGCCACTCACATACATGTAGACGCCGCCAAGCGCTTTCATGCCGTTCGGCGCCAGGTGCTGATAGTCGAGCCGCATCATGGGTGGCCGTCCGTGATCTTGAGCGGTTCGCCGTCGCTGGAAACGAAGGTCACCAGCAGGCGCGCGGGCCGGGTCGCGCTGGCGTTGGCGGTGAGGAGATGATGCGCGCCGGGCTGCTCGGTCCAGCCCTGGCCCACGCGGTAGGTGCGCGCAGGCTCGCCCGCGAGCCGGCTCCGCACGGTGCCCGCGAGCACATAGGCGTAGACGAAGGCGCTTCCATGCCGATGGGGCGCCGCGCGCGCGCCCGGCGGAAAGGTTACGACAGCCGCCGTGAACCGCTTACCTAGGACGCCGGGAAGCGCCTGCGAGACGAGCGGCGCTACGCTTTCCTCGGGCACCGGCCCGGCGACCGGCGCAGCCAGGAGGAGGAAGAGGGCCGCGACGCTATTGGCGTTCATGGAAGGACACCGGATAGGCCGAATTGCGGATCGTGACCATTGGGTCGGCGATGCCGATGCCCGGCGGCAACGCGCCGGGCAGGAACAGCAGGTCCCGGTCGGCAGCCGCCGAGTTGGACGCGGCCTGGTCGATCGTGATGACGCCGAGCTTCACCAGGCGCCGGTTCTCGGGCCATGCCACCGACGGATCATCGATCTTGTCGGTGGCCTCGCCGATTTGCGCGAACCAGGTGAACCGGACCGGGGCCCTGACGACGCGGGCAGTGATGTCATCCATCAGATAGGTCGGGGTGCGTCCCTGCAGCGCTGCGTCACTGAGATAATGCTCGCCCGCCTGGGGCACGAAGCGATATCGCACGGGCCGGCTTTTCCCCGCCGCGTCGGTGAAGAAGAAGGCGTTGACCCCGAAGAACGCAGTGGTTGCGAAGCTCTCCGGCGGCGGCTTCTGGGTGGTGAAGAAGGTTTTTGCCGCGGCGTGCGACCCGAGGAATGTCTCGAACGGCGTCGGCGAGGCCGTGCCTGCGGGGCTGTGGCCGAGCGCCTGCAGAAGCGTGCTGAACTCTGCCGCTGTCTTCACCGGAAAGCCGTTGAAGCTGTGGTTGACGATGTCGAGGTTCGACCCATCCGCAATCAGGAACTTGACCGCGAAACCGCGCGGGTTGGCGCTGCCGCTGGTATCCGGAATATCCGGCAGGCCCGTGAAATCCGAAAATCGGACGATCACCGGTACCGGGTGCGTGAATACCGCGGCGATCGACAAGCTGCTGGCATCGCGGCTGGGCTCGAAATGGCCCCGCAAGATGACGCCCTTGGTGTGGATGGCACGCGCATGATGGTCGCCAAAGGCCCCATGGAAGTCCTCGACCAGCTGGGCCGGGAGGCGTTTGGGAGGAGCCTGTTCCGTCTGCGCGTTCGCCGAGAGGGAGGCGAAGCCCAGCGCCGCGATCGTGGTCGCCATCAAGCGAATAGCCAAGAAACTTCTCCCCGGTCGTTCGATCGATGCTGCGCCGGCGGGCCGCTCAAGTCTGTTCCCAAATTGCTATTTTGGGCCGATACCGATTTCTGCTCCGGCGGAGTTCTGGTGATGCAACTGGAAGATCAAGGCGGAGCCAAATATGGGGCCAGGGATATCCTGGCCTCGTCCGCTGCTCGCGAGTGGCGGGGACTGGCGGTGGATCATCGCCATCATCCGAAAGGCGAGGTGGGGTCCTTCCAGCCGCTGCATCTGGAAATCGCCATCGCGACGGGATGTGATCCGGATTGCGTCGTCAGCCGGACCGGCGATCGCATCCGCCAGCATACGCGGGTGGAGCCAGGGACACTATGGTTCTGCCCGGCAGGCGTGCAGGAAGACGATATCGTCTTGTCCGAATGGCACGATGCGCTTCACATCTACCTGCCTCCGGCTCGCTTCGTCGACCTTTCCGAGGTGCGCGGCGGCGCGGCCTGTCGTCCCGAGGCCGTACCGTATCTCGGCGGCTTCTATGACGAACGCCTCCGCCGCATCGGCGCGGGGTTGCTCCGCGAGCTCCACGCGCCCAGCGCGGCGGGCTCCGTATTGATCGACACGCTATCGACCGAACTGACCGCTTGCGTCGTCGATAGCTATTCCGCCGACGCGCGCAGCCCGGGAAGCGATGAGGGCGGCCACAAGCTTGACGGCAGACGGCTGCGCCGTGTCTTCGACTATATGACCGCCCATCTCGAGGACGATGTCGGACTCGAGGATCTGGCTCAGGCAGCGTGCTTCAGCACTTTTCACTTCATTCGGATGTTCACCAGCACCACCGGCGTGCCGCCACACCGCTATCTGAGCCGCATGCGTCTCGAACGCGCCAAGACATTGTTGTCGCTGCGGACGATGCCGATCGCCGAGATTGCGCTGGCCTGTCGCTTCTCGTCCCAGTCGTCCTTCACCCGCGCCTTCCGCCGCGCCACAGGAACGACACCGCAGATCTATCGTCAGCAATCATGGTGTCCGCCCCGCTGACGCGTGGGCCGACCGGCGTCCCCGGTTAGCTGCCGCCAGGAGCGGGTCGATCACGGTATTTCGCGTCGATTTTCAAAAGCCATTCACCGATCGGCGCCCTCCGCACGGCGAGCCCAGAATCATATACTATACAATCCCATTGCGTGCGGCGGTGACTCATGCATATTCGCGCCGCCGGCGCTTTCGCGTCGTCCGACGCTCCTGGTGGACCTTGGGCGTTATCATTCGCGCTTGTTGAAAGTGACCATGACGACTCCCATCAGCCGCCGCCAAGCTCTCCTGTCCACCGCTGCCGCACTCGCCGTCGCCCCCTGGGCGGCCCGCGCCGAGGCGCAAGCTGCGCTGACCGGCGGCACCGGTACCGCACCCGCCAAACCGCCGGCGGACACCGACTGGATCGGTTATGGCAATGATCTGGCCTCCACCCGCTATGCCGGCCTGGACCAGATCCATGCCGGGAATTTCAACAATCTGGAGGTCGCCTGGCGGTTCAAGACCGACAATTTCGGGGCTCGCAAGGATTCCTATTTCAACGCCACCCCGACCGTGGTGAAGGGTCGCCTCTACGGGACCGTTGGCGTGGACCGCTATCTGGTCTGCATGGACGCCGGCACCGGGCAGCTCATCTGGACCTACCGCCACGACGAGAAGGGCCGGCTCGGCGCCCGCGGCGGCTCGGGCTGGGGTGTCGGCTATTGGACCGACGGCACGGTCGAGCGGATCCTGTACGTCACCCGCAGCTATCAGCTGATCTCGATCGATATCAAGACGGGCCTGCCCGATCCCGCGTTCGGCACGGGCAATGAAGTGGATCTCCGGCTCGACTGGGATCACGAGGTCGATCCCAAGGCGCCGGTCGTCGGGCTGCACGCGCCGCCCCTGGTGGTGAGGGACACCGTCGTCGTCGGTACCGCGTCGTCCTCGACCGGCCCCGGCTATCTGCGCGGCTTCGACGTGCGCACGGGCAAGCGGAAGTGGATTTTCCACACCGTGCCGAAAAAGGGCGAGTTCGGCTACGACACCTGGATCAAGCCGGGACAGGCCGAGACCGCGACCAACACCGGCGTGTGGGCGATGATGTCCGCCGATCCGGAGCTGGGTCTCGTCTATGCCGGGGTCGAGCTGCCCCAGGCGGACTGGATGGGCCTCACCCGGCACGGCGACGCACTGTTCACCGAGACCCTGGTCGCGCTCGATATCGAAACGGGCGAGCGCCGCTGGCATTTCCAGACCGAGCATCACGGGCTGTGGGATCGCGACATCGCCTGCGCGCCCGTCCTGATGGATGTCCGCCAGGGCCGGAAAGTGATCAAGGCGCTGGCCCTGCCCAGCAAACAGGCCTTCCTGTTCGTGCTCGACCGCGCGACGGGCAAACCGGTCTGGCCGATCCGCGAGGAGAAGGTGCTGCCCGGCGACGTGCCCGGCGAATATTATGCGCCGACTCAGCCCGTGCCGTCGCGCCCGCCGCCGTTCGATCACCAGGGCGTCACGGCTGACGACGTGATCGACTGGACGCCCGAGCTGAAGGCACGCGCGCTCGAGATCATCAGCCACTACCGGCTGGGCGGGCTCTACCGGCCGCCGACCATCGCGAAGCCCGAGGGGCCGTGGGGCACGCTGATGACGCCGGAAAATCAGGGCGGCGCGAACTGGGCCGGCGGCGGCTGCGATCCGGAAACCGGCATCTTCTATATCTATTCGAAAACCGTGCTGCAGAATTACGCGATCAGGCAGCTGCCCAATGGACGTCTTGTCCCCGGAGGCAGTACGTCGCGCGGCACGAACGACAATATGGGTGCGGCCTTTGGCGGATCGGCGAATCCGGGCGGACGCGCGGGGCTCGGCGGGCCCGTCGCGCCCAACGTGAAGGACGGACTGAACGACCCGATCACGCCCGATCTGCTCACCATCGGCGGCATGCCGATCCTGAAGCCGCCTTACGGCCGGATCACCGCCCTCGACCTGACGCACGGCACCAAGCTCTGGCAGGTCGCGCACGGCGAAACGCCCGACTTCATCCGGAACAACCCGCTCCTCAAGGGCGTGACGATCCCGCGCACCGGCCAGTCCGGCATCCTCGGCGTCCTGGTGACCAAGACCCTCGTCATCTGCGGCGACAGCGGCGAATTCACCGACGAGCAGGGGCGCAAGGCGGCGCGATTGCGCGCCTATGACAAGATGACGGGGCACGAGGTCGGCACGGTCTTTCTCGATCAGCCGCAGACCGGCTCGCCGATGACCTATATGCTCGGTGGCCGTCAGCATATCGTGCTGGCCAGCGGGGGTTTCGATGGTGGAGAGTTCATCTGCTACCGCCTGCCAGCGCCTCGTGCGGCGGGGGCGCCGCGAACCGAAGCGCCGCGTCCGCCGATCACGGATTGATCGCGAAGACGGTCTTGTGGACGGTCGATTCAACCACGGCCCGAATCGTCGCATCGTGAGACTAGTCGGCGTTTGAAGAAATGCCGGCTCGCTCTTTCCCATGACGGTTCGGCACCGTTGCCTCGTCCGTCCCTGCTATTGCGAAACACCCCCTGTTAACGGCGCGGGCCTGCCCTGTTATGCGTGACCGCCGCCCTGTTATTCCGGAACAGGGCAGGCGCCATTCAAAACATTGAAATGTATGAAAAATATCTCCAACAAAGTTGGAAATAACAGGGCAAGAAAAAAAATTCACCCTGTTCCACCCTGTTGATGGCCAGGAACAGGGCCGCGGTCGCCTGCCGGCGGCGCCCGGGCTGGTCGGCTTCGGCCGCCGACAACAGCGCCAGTCCGGCGGCGATAGGGCACGGGCCGGAGCAACGGACCGGAAGATCGCGCGTTTGCTGCTTCAGGCGGCCTGAACGCGGGAGGCGTATGATTTCCCGCGCGGCCGTCGGGAAGATCTATGTCGGCCTTTTCATCCCTGTCGCGGCGATCGACCTGCGGCTTCTCGCTCGCCCTGTTGCTTGCCACATCGGCCTGCGGCGGCGGCGGCGGCGGGGGAGGAGGTGGTGGCACGCCGACCCCGACGCCCGCCAACCAGGCCCCGAGCTTCACCTCCGCGGCCACCGCCAGCGTCGTCGAGAACGCCACCGACGCCTATCAGGCGGCGGCGACCGATCCGGACGGCAACCCGCTGACCTACAGCATCGCCGGCGGGGCCGACGCCGCGCGCTTCTCGATCACCGCGGCCGGGCTGGTGCGGTTCGTGTCGCCGCCCAATTTCGAGGCGCCGGCCGATGCCGGGCAGGACAATGTCTACGACGTGCAGGTCGGCGTCACCGACGGGCAGGCAAGCGCCACGCGCGCCGTCGCGATCACCGTCACCAACAGCAAGGAAGGCATTCAGGTCCGCCGCGTCGGTACCGGGTTCAACCAGCCGCTCTATGTCGCGCCGATCCCGGGCGACACCCGCGTCATGGTCGTGGAAAAGGGCGGCAACCTGATCCTGCTCGATCCTGCGACCGGCGCCAAATCGCCGTTCGCCACGATCGAGAATATCTCGACTGACGGGGAACGGGGCCTGCTCGGCGTGGCGTTCGGCCCGGACTATCTGACCAACGGCTTCTTCTATGTCTATGCCACGAACAATGCCGCCGGTGGCAACAATGGCGATATTTCGATTCGGCAATATCGGCGCTTGAGCAACGGATCGGTCAGCCGGTCCAACACTGTCGTCACCATTCCTCATACCGCCAACAACAATCACAATGGCGGGTGGCTCGGGTTCGGACCCGATGGCTATCTCTATATCGCGACCGGCGACGGCGGCGGTGGTGGCGATCCGGGCAACAATGCCCAGAATACCAGTTCGCTGCTCGGCAAGATCCTGCGGATCGAGATCGTCGCCGATCCCTTTGCCGGCGCGTCACCGCGCTATTTCGACGTGCCCGCCGACAATCCCTTCGCCAGCGGCGTCGGCGGCGCGCGCGAAGTCTATGCCTATGGCTTCCGCAATCCGTTCCGCGCGTCCTTCTGGGGCAGCAATCTGCTCATCGGCGATGTCGGCCAGGATGCGTGGGAAGAGCTCGACCTGCTCCGCCCGCAGGACAAGGGCGGCAATTATGGCTGGCGCTTCCGTGAAGGGACGCATGCCTTCAATGGCACCGCGCCTGCTGGACTGATCGATCCGGTGCTCGAATATGGCCATGGCACCGGGCCGAAACAGGGCAGCACGATCACCGGCGGCTATGTCTATCGCGGGCCGGTCGCCTCCCTCACCGGTTCCTATGTCTTCGCCGATTTCATCCGTGGCGGCATCTTCACCGTGCCGGCCAGCACGCTCACGCAGGGCACGACTCTGGGTGCGGCCGGCTTCGAACGTCGCAACGAGGATTTCGCGCCCGATATCGGCACGATCAACCAGCTCGCCTCGTTCGGCGAGGATGCGGCGGGCAATCTCTACCTCGTCGATCTCGATGGCGAGATTTATAGGGTGACGGCGTCACCCACCGCCTAGCGAGAGGTCCTCGATCGCCGTGCCGTAATAACTCGCCACACGATTGGCATAGTCCTGGTCGAACAGTGGCGGGTTGGCGGCCCAGCTTGGCCCGCCCTCGAGCACCTTGCGGTCGATCGTGACGAGATAGATGTCCGCTGCCGGCTCATAAGCGAGCAGGCTGAAGGGCAGGGGATAATAGGCCTTGCCCATGCCCAGGAAGCCGCCGATCGTCAGCACGACATAGGCCGTCCGGCCGGTTCGTTTGTTGATCAGAAACTCGTGGACCGATCCGACCTTTTCGTTGTCGCGCGTTCTCACTCTGATCGTGTCGCTCCGGGTCGAATAAGCGAGAAGCTGCACGGGCTGGTCTTTGGACATGGTCGTTCCTTCAATCGGGTCAATCCTCAAGGATCAAACTCGTGCGCTTCGTTTCCGGCAGCATCAGAAATGCGATCGTCGCGCAGAACAGGATCGCGGTGACATACCAGTAGAAGGCGGATTCGACATGCGCGTTCTTGAACCATAGCGCGACATATTCCGCTGTGCCGCCGAACGCCGCATTGCCGATCGCATAGGGGAAGGCGACACCCAGCGCGCGGATATGCGCCGGGAACAGTTCCGCCTTCACCAGCGCGCTGATCGAGGTATAGGCCGACAGCAGCATCAGCGGCCCGAGGATGATCGCGAAGGCAACCATTGGATCGCGTACCACCGCCAGCGCGCTGAACACCGGCACGGTCACGAGCATGCCGCCCACCCCGAACAGCAACAGCATCGGCTTGCGCCCGAATCTGTCGGCGAGCACGCCGAATACCGGCTGCGCCAGCATGTAGACGACAAGGGCCGCGGTCATCACCTGGGTCGCGGTCTGGATCTCGAAGCCGCTGGTGTTGACCAGGAATTTCTGGAGATAGGTGGTGTAGGCGTAGAAGGTGCAGCTGCCGCCCGCGCTGATGATCATGACCAGCAGGAACTCGCGCGGATGTGCCTTCCACAAGGCGATCAGGCCGGATTTGGGCCGGTCGGCCAACTGGTTCTCGAACGAGGCGGTCTCGGCGAGCCGGCGCCGCAGGATATAGACGACCAGTGCTAGCACCGCGCCGAAGAAGAAGGCGATACGCCAGCCCCATTCCGACATCTCGGTCTTGCTCAGCACCGTCTGCAGCAGCAGCGTGACCGCGAGCGCGGTGAGCTGCCCGCCGATCAGGGTGACATACTGGAAGCTCGACCAGAAGCCGCGCCGGTCGCGCGTCGCCATCTCGGAGAGATAGGTCGCGCTCGCGCCATATTCGCCGCCGACCGACAGGCCCTGGATCATGCGCGCGAGCACGAGAATGACCGGCGCCGCGACGCCGATCACGGCATAGCCTGGCACCAGCGCGATCATCAGCGAGCCCAGGCACATCAGCCCGACCGACAGCGCCAGCCCCGCCTTGCGGCCATGCGTGTCGGCATAGCGCCCCATCCAGTAGGCGCCGATCGGCCGCATGACGAAACCCACCGCGAAGATCGCGCTGGTGCCCATCAGCTGCGCGGTCGGATCGCCCTTGGGAAAGAAGGTCGCCGCGAAATAGAGCGACAGCGAGGAATAGGCATACCAGTCATACCATTCGACCAGGTTGCCGGCCGATCCGCCGACGATGGATTTCAGTCGCTTGGCATCGATCGCCATGGTCCGGTCTCTCCCCATCCGTGTCGCTGCACGGCCCGGCGGCAACAGAGGCGAATTCTCGGGCGCATGCAAGACGGGCGGTTGAGCCGCGCGGCCGCTTCGCCCATAGACGGACGAATGCGTCTGTTCCTGCTCCTTGCCGCCATCGTCTCCCTGTCGGGCTGCGTCGGCACGGCCGCCCCGCCCACCGCGCCCCGGCCCGCCCCGACGCCGGCCTATGTTCCGCCGCCGGCCCCCGTGCCGACCGCGACGCCGGTCGGCAAGGACTGGCGCGACTGGCCGATGACGCCGGGCGACTGGGTGTACCGCCAGGACGGTCGCGGCTCGATCGCGCTGTTCGGCGTGCCCGGCGCCGATGCGGTGCTGACCCTGCGCTGCGATCGGGCCGCGAACACGCTCTACCTGTCGCGCCAGGGCATCGCCGCCGGGCCGGTGGCGCTGACGATCCGCACCTCGACCGCATTGCGCACCCTGTCCGCCGCCCCGACCGGCGGCACGTCGGCCTATGTCGCGGTGGCGCTTCAGCCGCGCGACGGCTTGCTCGACGCGATGGGTTTCAGCCGCGGACGCTTCGTCGTCGAGCAGGCCGGCACTGCCCCCCTGGTGGTGCCCGCCTGGGCCGAGATCGAGCGCGTGACCGAGGATTGCCGGCGCTGACGGGATAAACTCCTGGCCTCGCGCGTTTTTGTCGCGAGGAGAATGCCATGATCCGCAAGCTCAAGTCCGGCGAATACCGCCTCTATTCGCGCAAGGTCGATCCCGACACGCACAAGCGCCGCAACCTCGGCACCTTCGACAGCCGCGCCGCTGCCGAAAAGCATGAGCGCGAAGTCCAGTATTTCAAGCGGCACTGATCATGGCGACGGAGAAATGGTCGCAGGACGTGACCGAGCATAGCGACGCGCTCGACCTGGAGCGCGAGGTGTTCACCTGGCAGGACCCGAAGCGCATCGCCGCCTCGCTCAAGCGATCGGCCGAACGGAGCCTGCGGCGCAGGAGCACGCCGTTCCGCTCCGCGATGTCGATGCTGACCTTCTACATCAACCGCGCCGGGCACGACCTGGATGCGCGGCAAAGGAAGGTGCTGGAGGAGGCGAAGCAGGAACTGCGCGTCGCCTTCGGCAAGGCCTGAGGGCGGGTTGCCCCGGAAGCGGCGCAGGCGGAAGAGAATCGTCGAAAACGCAAAACATTACAAGACTTGTTTATGTGATTCGGATGATTCAAACAGGAGTCGTGCCCAGTCCTGGGTACGGCGTTTTAACAAGCGAAAGGAGGTGATCCGATGTCTCATGGTTCAGCAGTGGGGTCGGTTCAGTTCGTTCGGGGGACGCACCGCTAGCTTTATCGGGATGACGGCGGGGGGTATTCTCCCTCAATCAACGCTGCCGTCTATCGAAGCTGCGGTTCGCATGGTCTCCCGGGCTGGAACTTCCGGCCGCTGACCATGTCAGGAGGTTGCCGGGTCTGCGGACCCGGCAGCCTCTTTTCATATCTGGCGTACGTCACATTTTGGCGCGGGCAGATCGCGTCAAATAATTCGCCATCCCGGACTTGTTCCGGGGTCCATCGTTCCGCATGAATTGTCCCGTGCTGCTTGCGCGGCGCGATGGATGCCGGAACCAGTCCGGCATGACGGGGGTGGGGATCCTATGCGCCTATTCGCTTCGCTTCTGCTTCTCGCCGCGGCAGGCGCCAGGCCCGCCACCGCCCAGACGGTGAAGGTCGAAGAACAATCGATCGACCAGCTCCAGGCGATGATGGCCCGCGGCACGACCAGCGAGGCGATCACCCAGGCCTATCTCGCGCGGATCGCGGCGATGGATCGCAGCGGACCGACGCTACGCTCGGTCATCGCGGTCACCCCCGACGCGATCGCCCAGGCCAAAGCGAGCGACGCGCGCCGCCGGGCGGGCAGGACGCTCGGCCCGCTCGACGGCATTCCGGTGCTGATCAAGGACAATATCGAAACGAAGGAACTGCCGACCACTGCCGGCAGCCTCGCGCTCAAGGACAATCTCACTGGCCGCGACGCGCCGGTGGTGGCCGAATTGCGCAAGGCCGGCGCCGTCATCCTCGGCAAGACCAATTTGTCGGAATGGGCGAACATCCGCTCGACCAATTCGATGAGCGGCTGGAGCGCGATCGGCGGGCTGGTGCGCAACCCCTATGCGCTCGACCGCTCCTCCTGCGGATCGTCGAGCGGATCGGGCGCGGCGGTGGCGGCCAGTTTCGCACCGGTCGCCTTGGGCACCGAAACGGACGGGTCGGTGGTCTGCCCGTCCTCGATGAACGGGCTGGTCGGGCTCAAGCCGACGATCGGGCTGGTCAGCCGCACGCATGTCGTGCCGATCAGCCACAGCCAGGATACGCCGGGGCCGATGGGCCGTTCCGTCAGGGACGTGGCGATCCTGTTCTCCGCGATGGTCGCGGCCGATCCGGCGGACAAGGCCACGAAGGATGCCGCCAAATACCGCGCTGACTTCTCCAAGGGACTGTCGCCCGACGCGCTCAAGGGCCTGCGCATCGCCGTGCTGCGGCCCGAGATGCCGGACGCGATGAAGGCGCCTTACGACGCGGCGCTCGCGGTGCTGAAAGCGGCCGGCGCGGTGCTGGTCGATGTCGAGAAGCCCAAGCTCGACGGCATGGGCGATGCCGAATTCGACGTGCTCAAGGTCGAGCTCAAGGCCGATCTCGACGCCTATCTCGCGACCACGCCAAAGGCCGTGACCACGCGTACGCTCGATCAGGTGATTGCCTTCAACGAGGCGAACAGGACGACCGAGATGCCCTTTTTCGGCCAGGAGATCTTCCTCGACGCAGCGAAGACGCGCGGGCTCGCCGATGCCGAATATCTCGGCGCGCGGGCCAGGTCGCTGCGGCTGGCGGGGGCGGAGGGCATCGACGCGATGCTGAAGAAAGCGAACGCGACGATCCTGGTCGAGCCGACCTATGGCCTGCCCTGGCTGAGCGACAGCGTCTCGGGCGACCATTTCACCGGCCCGAGCGCGAGCGAGATGCCGGCGATCGCGGGGTACCCGCATCTGACGGTGCCGATGGGGCTGGCCAAGGGACTGCCGGTGGGGCTGTCCTTCATCGCGACGGCTTATGGCGACCAGGCGGTGCTGAACGCGGGTTACGCCTATGAGCGGGCGAGCCATGCCCGGGTGGCGCCGAAATACCCTCCCGTCGCGGATGTCGGGCCGGGGCTGGAGGGCGCCTCCAAATAAAGTCCTAAAAAGCCCCTCCCCTTCAGGGGAGGGGTTGGGGTGGGGCAGTCCCGCAAGTGCAACGCTGGATGGCTAGCCGGAGGCCCCCACCCCCAACCCCTCCCCTTAAGGGGAGGGGCTCAAGAAACACTCCACCGCTTCGCCAGCCCCGCCTGCCACAGCATCAGCAACGGCACGACCCCAAGCTCCATCGCCAGCCCGAACACATGCCCCCTGGACGGTATCCCCACCGCCACCAGCGACACAAGCCGCGACAGCCCGCCCGCAACCACCAATGCCCCGAGCAACCGGAACCGCGGTCCCTTGGCTTCGATCCCCGGCACGCAGGTCGCGAACGCCACGCCCACTGCGAAGAATATCCCCGAAACATAGCGGAAATGGCTGTCGAGATCGGTCGGGATCACCGGCGCGTGGCCGAGAAAACCGGGCCCGAACAATATGCTCTGCCCGCCGGTGATCAGCGGCACGAGGCAGGCGATCGCCACCACCAGTTGAAGCGCCCGCTTCTCGGCGGTGACGTTCAGCGTCGGTCCTTTTCGAGCAGCTCGGGCCGGATATGGATCGCGCGGAGCGACATGCGCACTTCGATCAGGAAGGCAGCGAGCGCGGCGATCAGCAGGATCATCGCGAGGATGAAGGACAGGGCGACCACGGTGCCGATATGCAGTCTGGCCAGTTCGGCGACGAACAGCAGCGCGACCACCAGGCAGGTCATCACCGCGCTCGACACCGCCATCACCAGGGCGTTGTTGATCACTGACATGCGCTTGTCGAGCAGCCGCAGCTCCCACACATGGCGGTCATGCTCGGGGCCGGTCGAGCGCGGGTGAAGCGCCTCCACCTGCCGCGCCCGGTCGACCACGCGGGACAGGCGGCCGGCCAGCACGTTGAGCAGCGCGCCGATACCCGCGAGCATGAAGACCGGCGAGAGCGAGAGCTGGATCGTCTGGGCGATCGTCGTGACGGCGGGCGAATATTCCACCCGCGCGTTGTGGCGGCATCCCGCGCGACGGGTCAAGCGCGAACCCGGCGGCGCCTCCGGCGCGCTGGGCTATCGGCGACGCTGCGTGACGTTTCTTCGCGTGCCCCCTGTCCTAATCCCGTTCGACCCAGGTCAAGATCGCGCGGCCGTCATGCGCGGTACCGATCGTGGTCGTTTCGCCGGGCCGCACCGGCACCGCGGCGTCTAGCGGCGTCAGGGTCAGTCCGGAAAAGAAGGTCGCGCCTGGCTCGGGCCGCGCCTCGATCATTGCCTCGTCATCCAGCTCGAGCCTGATCCACCGTGCGATCGTATTGGCCTCGCCGATGCTCGTCGCACGGCAGGCGAGGGTGCGGCGGTCCGACGGCGGAAAGCGGGCCTGCGCGAAATCGAACCGGAACAGCTCGACCTCTTCCGACACGGGGTCGATCCCGGCCGAGCCGATCGGCCTGAGGATGCCGGTCGGCACGAAATCGGCCATCGGGGTCAGGTCGAACCCGCAGGCTGCATCGATATGCCCGGCGCGCGGATAGTCCTGCCAGTCCACCAGCGCGGCGCGCAGGCTCGCTGCCATCGGTACGGCGGGGGCGCCGGGCGCGAGCAGCCGCTGCCGCGCATCGGCGATCGCGCTGAGCGGGTCGAAATCGAGCAGCCCGTCGGCAAAGATGTCGCAAACCAGCAGATCGGCTGGGCGCTCCAGCTCCTTGCCGATCATCAATGCCTGGGAGCGCCGGGCGACGACCTGGATGCGGTCGGCATAGCCATTCCGTTCGGCGAGCTCGCGGGCCATGCGCGCCGCGACCGGGTTATAATCGCAGGTAACGACCTTCTCCGCGCCGGCGCGCGCCGCCATCAGTGCCAGCATGCCGGCGCCGGTGCCGATCTCGAGCACCGTCATGCCGGGGCGGATCGCCCGCCGCAGCGCCGCGTCCCAGGCGGCGTTGCGGCGGGCGTCGTTCATCATCGGCACGTGATAGCCCGGGATCAGCGACGCCAGCAGTCGTCGGCCGCGCATGACGGTCGCCGGATCGTCCCGCCCCAGCGCCATCGCCTCTCGTGCAAGGTCCGCTGCCCGGCGCGGCGCCTTGCGCGCTGCGACCATCTCGGCGAGCCCGACCAGGTTGTACGGGTGATCGGGGCGTTGCCGCAGCGCCGCGCCAATGGTCGCGATCATCCGCTCGATCTCGTCGGTCACTCGATTTCCCCGCGCGGACGGCCCGTCCGCCACTTCCTAGGACAGGGCAGGGCGTAGCGAAAGGCAAGCAAAAGGCGGCATTGCGAGGGTTAATGCCGCGTCCGCCATAGAAATCGCGCCGGTGGGGAAGCGCCGTTAGGGATTTGGAAGGGATCACTGGCCGATAATCCGGCTCCGAGGGGCGTTGTTGTGCTTGAAGAGCGGGGGCGCTTTTCAAGGTCGTGGCGATGTGGACAACGTCGCTCGAATAGGGGTGTCCCGATGCTAGACCATCACGACGACGGCGACTTGACGACGATCTCATTCTCCGATTCGCCGTCTCCGCCCGAGCAGCGGGAAGATCTGCGGCGCGTGAAGGTGCTGCGCGTGGCGCGGCTGCAAACGCCGCGTGGCGAGGAACTGTGTCTGGTCCGCAACATTTCCTCGAGTGGCCTGATGGCCCATATCTATTCGGAACTGAACGTCGAAGAGCCGGTAACCGCGGAATTCAAGTCAGGCCAGCCTGTCGCCGGCCGGGTGCAATGGCGCCGGGATGGCCTGGCCGGGATCGTGTTCGACGAGCCGGTGAGCGCCGAGGAACTCCTCGCCGCCAGGGACGAGCGGCAGCCGCGTGCCCCGCGCGTTGATATCGACGTCAAGGCGCGGATCCGCGTCGGCGTGCGCTACCATGTCGTCGCGCTGTGCAACATCTCGCAGGGCGGTGGGCGGATTTCTCCGAGCGAGGTGCTGGAGGTGGGGCAGAAACTGATCCTGATGGTCAGCGGCCTGTCGCCGATCGCCGGATCGGTCCGCTGGTTGGACAAGGAGCATGCCGGTATCGCGTTCGACACCCCGATCCCGTTCGAAACGCTGGCCCGCTGGGTTCCGACCATGAACGCCCTGGCGCGGCAACGGCAGGACGGCGCCTGAACCAGTCGCGCCCGTCACGCCTTGTTGCCGATCAGGCGCATCCCTCGACATAGGCGAGTTCGGGCATCATGCCGACATGGATCATCCCGACCTTGCCGTCCTCGCCGATCTCGAATCGCACGGCGGGGTCTCCGCTCGATGCATTGGGCGCGGTTAGATATTTCGCCGGCGCGGCCTCATATTTGTGCGGCGTCGCGCGGAAACCCCCGAACCATTTCCGGACGTCGCCTTCGGTCGCCCCGACACCGATGCCCTCCGCCAGCTTGACGTCGGAGCGCTGGCCGACCGTGATCCGCCTGACCTTGTCGCCGGACACGATCGCATAGACGCCGGGATACTCCGGCGACGTCACCGTCCGGCAGGAATCCCCGGTCTCCGCGTTGGTCTCGGCCCAGGACCCGCCGCCGGGCACCGCCTGACCGAGCCGCAACGCGCCGAGTCCTTCGAGGCCGATCACCTTGCCCGATGCCGTTGCGGCCGGGGTCGCGGTCGCCGGCTCCGCCATATTGGTCGCCGGCGCGTCGTGTTGATTCGCCATGGGCGCGGACGGCGCGGTACCGGTCGTTACGGTGCTGGTTTCCGGCTGCCGCTCGGAACCGGACGAACAGGCAGCGACGAGCAGGACGAGGGCGAGACCGATCGGGCGGAGAGCAAGAGGTTTCATCCTGCCCAAACGACCGAAGATGCTCCCGGTTTCCCGCCGCCCCGACCTAGCTGCGGCGATATCGGAAGTACCAGACCTCATGCCCCTGCCGCCGCGCCTTGCGCTCGTAGCGGGTCTCGGGCCAGTCGTCCGGCCGGGTCAGGAAATCGCATGGGTGCGTCGCCTGCCAGATAAAATCGGTCCGCGCGTTCATCACCATCATCGACCAGCGGCAATAGGTCGGATCGTCCGTGCCCAGGCGGAATTCGGCACCTGGCTTCAGCTTGCGCGCGATCAGGTCGAGCGGCCCGTGATTGACCATCCGCCGCTTGGCATGGCGCGCCTTCCGCCACGGATCGGGGTGGAGCAGATAGACACGGTCGAGCGAGGCATCGGGCAGCCGCTCGATCACCTCGAGCGCGTCGCCCATGTGTAGCCGGACATTCTCCAGTTCGCCGTCGCGGACATGGTTGAGCGCGCCGACCACGCCGTTGAGGAACGGCTCGCAGCCGATAAAACCGGTGCCGGGCCGCATCGCCGCCTGACCGGCGAGATGCTCGCCCGCGCCGAAGCCGATCTCGACTTCGAGGGGACGGTCATCGCCGAACAGGCTCCGCGCATCGATCGGCCCGCTCTCGGGCACGCTGATCTCGGGCAGCAGCTCCTCGACGAGCGCGGCCTGACCAAGGCGCAATTTATGCCCCTGGCGACGGCCATAGAGGCGGCGGATGGTGGTCGGATCGTTCATGGTCGGGCGGGCATAGTCGCGTGGAGGCTCGGTGCAAGCCTTCAACGAAAACGGCGCGGTTCCGTCGAAGCGGAACCGCGCCGTCTTGCGCGTCAGTGGGCTGGGCGGCTCAAGCGACGGCGGCCTTGAGCTGGTCGACCAGATCGGTCTTTTCCCAGGTGAAGGAATCGCCGTCCGGCTTGCGGCCGAAATGACCATAGGCCGCGGTCTTCTGGTAGATCGGGGCGTTGAGCTTCAGATGCTCGCGGATGCCCTTCGGGGTCAGGCGGACCAGCTTCGGCAGGACCTCTTCCAGCTTCGCTTCCGGAACGGTGCCGGTGCCGTGCGTGTCGACATAGACAGACAGCGGCTCGGCGATGCCGATCGCATAGCTCAGCTGGATCGTGCAGCGGCGCGCGAGGCCGGCGGCGACGACGTTCTTGGCGAGATAGCGCGCGACATAGGCGGCCGAGCGGTCGACCTTGGTCGGATCCTTGCCCGAGAAAGCGCCGCCGCCATGCGGGGCTGCGCCGCCATAGGTGTCGACGATGATCTTGCGGCCGGTGACGCCCGCGTCGCCGTCAGGGCCGCCGATTTCGAAACGGCCGGTCGGGTTGACGTAGATCTTGGTCTCTTCGTCCACGAAGCCCTCGGGCAGGACTTCGTTGAACACGCCGACGACATAGTCGCGAAGCTCCTTGTAGAGCTCCGGATTGCCTTCGGTGCCGTCGTAGAAATAGCCCGGCGCGTGCTGGGTCGAGACGACCAGCGCCGTCGCGCGGACCGGGACCTCGTTGCGATATTCCAAGGTCACCTGGCTCTTCGCGTCGGGCTCGAGGAAGGGCACGACCTTGTTGTGGCGGTCATACGCCAGCTTCTCGAGGATGCGGTGCGAGTAATAGAGCGTGGCGGGCAGCAGGTCGGGGGTCTCGTCGGTCGCGTAGCCGAACATGATGCCCTGGTCGCCGGCGCCTTCGTCCTTGTTGCCGCTCTCGTCGACGCCCTGCGCGATGTGCGCGGACTGAGCGTGCAGATGGTTCTCGAACGAGAAATTCGCCCAGTGGAAACCGTCCTGCTCGTAACCGATCCGCTTCACGGTCGCACGAACCGCTGCCTCGATCTCTTCCTTCGCTCCGGGTGCCCATTCGTGATTCTCGAACACGCCCTTGCAGCGGATTTCACCGGCCAGCACGACACGGTTGGTCGTGGTCAGCGTTTCGCAGGCGATACGCGCATAGGGGTCCTTGGACAGAAACAGATCGACCACGGCGTCGGAAATCTGGTCGGCGACCTTGTCGGGATGGCCTTCGGAAACCGATTCGGAGGTGAAGAGAAACGAAGCGCGCATCAAATCTACCCTTGGCTGGCGCGGTCCCGGCCCTCCGGAAACCGCATATAAAGCTTTCCTTATATGATTGCCCTAGCGAGCCGACCGGCGGAACGCAACTGCCAGGAGCAGCATTGTCGTCGCGACAAGGGCCGCCATCCAGTTGCCGAGGCGGGAGAACAGCGTCGGTGCCGCCGCCTGGGGCATGGCAAGCTCGATCGCGCCGGCCTTGTGCAGCGCCAGGCTGTCGAGCAGCCGGCCGTCAGCCGCGATCACCGCGGATATGCCGGTCGGAGTCGCACGGATGATCGGCAGCCCCTCCTCGATCGCGCGCAGACGCGCCTGGGCAAGATGCTGGGGCGGGCCCCAGTCGCCGAACCACGAATCGTTCGAAGGGTTGAAGATCACCGCAGGCCGGTGCGCCGGATCGATCACCTGGCCGGAAAAGATGATCTCATAACAGATGTCCATGCCGACATCGCCAAAGCCGGGCAGGGCGATGGTGCGCGGCCTGGGCCCCGGAGCGAAATCCAGGTCGCCCGGCACCAGGCGTTGAAGCCCGAACGCGGTGAGCAGCGGCCGCAGCGGCAGATATTCGCCGAACGGCACGAGATGCGCCTTGTCGTAGCGCGCGCGGATCGTGCCGGCCGAATCGATCGCGAAGACCGAATTGGTCCCCGCGGTGAGATTGCCCGCCCTATCGAATTGCAGCGCGTTGCCGCCGCTCAGCACCATGTCACGCGGACCGAGCAGGGCGGCGATGCGGCGGCGCGTGATCAGGGGCGATCCGCGCCAGTAATAATCGGCCGGATACCCGTCCTCGACGAAGAAGCGCAGCGCGCCTTCCGGCCACACGATCAGGCGCGGATGGGTGCCGGGCGTGCCGGCGAGCGATTCGAGCGCGCGCAGGCTGTTCTCGGCGTAAGCGGGAGTGGGGCGCTCCTCCTCGCCGAGATTGGGCTGGACGATTCGGACATAGGGCGAGTCGGCGGGCAGCGCGGCGGGTGTGGTCTCGATGGGAAGACCCAGCACGGCCAGCACCGCAATGACCATCGCGGCAGCGGCGGGCACGATCCAGCGCGGGCCGGCCGCGAGGATCAGGGTTCCGGCAATCGCCACCGTCAGGCCGGACAGGGCGTAGGTTCCAGTCCAGGCCGCGATCCGCGCCACGCCGAGCATCGGTACCCAGATCGCCGCGAGCGGGTTCCACGGAAAGCCGCTGAGCATCGTCGCGCGCAGCCATTCGGTAATGATCCAGGCC
Organism: Sphingomonas sp. P2_B6; assembly: GCF_056404755.1. NCBI lineage: Bacteria > Pseudomonadati > Pseudomonadota > Alphaproteobacteria > Sphingomonadales > Sphingomonadaceae > Sphingomonas > Sphingomonas sp. P2_B6. The sequence goes on along the minus strand of NZ_JBFUDK010000007.1, from coordinate 200,743 downwards.
GCGCCGAAGACAAGGAGATAGGCGATGCCCGGCCGCGTCGTCGCGTCGCCCGCCGCGCGCGGGCTCGCCAGGCGCCAGGCCAGTCCGGCCGCGAACATCGGGTAAAGGGCGAGATACAGCGCCGACAGCAGCACGCCGACATAGCCGAGCCAATGCGGCATCGCGTCCTGATAGACAAAGGGATGCTGCAGCCAGTTGATGCCGATCGCGAACTGCCCGACCCCGAACAGCCAGCCGCGCAGCAGTGCCGGTTTCAGCGCGGGCGAATCGTGGATCAGCCCCATCCACAGGGCGAAACACACAAGCGCGACCGGCCAGAGATCGAGCGGTGCGAAGCCCGTCGCGGACAGTGCGCCGAGTGCGAGGGAGAGCAGGGCGGGGCGTGCCGCCGCGGCGCGCCGCAATGCCTGAACCTGATTGTCGAGCAAGGCCTTCCCCACTTCCGTCATGCCGGACTTGTTCCGGCATCCACCGGGCCGCAAGTGCTTCGGTCGTCCGTATGCGGAACGGTGGACCCCGGAACAAGCCTGTCCCGAGCTTCGTCGAGGGATCCGGGGTGACGAACACCGTGGATTGGCGTTATGGCGGGCCTCATGACGCTCCGCCCCTTCCACCTCGCCTTCCCGGTCCACGACATCCCGGCCGCGCGCGCCTTTTACGGTGGCGTGCTGGGCTGCCCCGAGGGGCGCAGCGCCGAGTCCTGGGTCGATTTCGACCTGTTCGGCCATCAGATCGTCGCGCATCTCGATCCCGCGGCGACGCCGGTGGCGGTCGCCAATCCAGTCGACGGCCATGACGTGCCCGTGCCGCATTTCGGCGTCGTCCTCGAAATGGCCGATTGGGAGGCCCTCGCCGAGCGCGTGAAGGCGGCGGGCATCCGCTTCGGCATCGAGCCGCATGTCCGCTTCAAGGGGCAGGTCGGCGAGCAGGCGACGATGTTCTTCATCGACCCCAGCGGCAACGCTTTGGAGTTCAAGGCGTTCGCGGATGACGCGATGCTGTTCGCGCGTTGAGGGATAGCCCGATGACCGACCCGATCACCGTCGATATCCCGCACAAGCTTGGTCTCGCCGCCGCCCGCGCGCGAATCGACAAGGGGGTCGGCAAACTGGCATCCTTCGTGCCCGGCGGTACCGTCACCGAGCATCGCTGGGACGGCGACACACTGATCTTCACCGTGGAGGCGATGGGCCAGCGCGTTGCGAGCCGGCTCGACGTGATGGAGACCAGGGTCCATGCGAGCTTTGATCTGCCGCCGATGCTCCGCCTGTTCGCCGGCAAGATTCGCGACAAGCTGACCGAACGGGGAAAGACGCTGCTAAAATAGCGCCCGGACAGCTGGCGGCCTTCAATCCTTCTCGATTCGAATCACCCCACTGCGCAGCAATTCCTCGGCGCTGCGCGCGTAGATGGTCAGCATTCCCTCCAGAAACGGCTCGAGCTGGCGATCCTGGATCACGCCTTCCGGCAGGGTGACCCCGCCGCGGCTATCCTCGATCAGCAATCCGGCTTCGATCATCCGCGCGACGTGCCGGCGTACCGTCTCGCGCGGCAGGCCGCTCGCCGTGGCGATCGCGTTGCGCGAGATCGGCACGACCCATTCGCGCGGCAATATCGCGGTCCCGGCAAAAGGTTCGGGAATGGCGCGCTCGCGCATCAGCCGCTGGACATTGGCGGTGGACACCGTGGCGTAGATCAGCAATTCGGTTGGGCCGACCGGTATGGCGGCCGAGAGGGTGCGATGCATCGTCAGGAACAGGTTCTGCAGCGAGCTCACGGCGACTCGCCAATTCTCGCCGATCTTGGCCTGGTTGGTGACGACACGATCACTCATCGGCATCCTCTCTCGCGGATAAGGCCATCGTGGCCCTGTTACCCGTTATGGGTAACATCGTGTTTCCTAAACTATCCGTTAGCCATGAGGAAGCTATACCCTTAAGAAAGAACTCGGATTTTGGCACGAGGGGTGCTAATAGTCTTGGGGAGGAGCGCGCGCGCGGCGAAAGCAGCATACGCGCGACACGGGCTGCGGCGGCTTCGGGGGGAGCCGGCCGCAGCCCGATATCCCAGCCCGATATCCCAGCCCGATATCCTTGCCGCGCCCTATTTGGCCGCTACCCGCCAGATCACATTGCCGACATCGTCCGCCACCAGCAGCGCGCCCGTCCGATCGGTGATCACGCCGACCGGACGCCCCTGCGCTTTGCCGTCCTTGTCGAGGAATCCGGTCAGCACATCGACCGGCTTCGCGCCCTTCAGCGGAAAGCCAGTGTCGCCGAACGGCACATAGATGACCTTGTAGCCCGACACCGGCTCCCGGTTCCACGATCCATGCTGGCCGACAAAGGCGCCGTTGGCGAATCGGTCGCCAAGCTTCGCATCGCCGGCAAAGCTGATGCCGAGCGAGGCGGTGTGCGGCCCCAGCGCATAATCGGGCCGCTTCGAATATTGCTGGAGCTGCGGATTGGCCGGCTCCACGCGCGTGTCGGGATAGCCGCCCCAATAATACCAGGGCCAGCCGAAATTATCGCCCAGCTCCACCGCGCTCATATAATCCGGCGCCAGGTCGGATCCGAGCATGTCGCGTTCGTTGACCGTCACCCACAGCCCGCCCGATTTCGGCTCGAACGCCAGCCCATTGGGGTTGCGCAGCCCCGCCGCATAGACCCGGAAGGTCTTTGCCTCGGGATAGACCTGCAGGATGTTGGCGCGGAATCTCTCCGCCTCCAGCCCGTTCTCGGCGATGTTGCTCGACGATCCGACCGTCACGTACAGCGTCTTGCCGTCCGGGTCGGCGATGACGTTGCGCGCCCAGTGATTGCCGCCCGGGTTGAGCTTGATCACCGTCTCTGGCTTCGCCGCGATCTTCGTGTCGCCGTCCTTGTACGGCACGCGGACCAGCGCGTCGGTGTTGCCGATGTAGAGCCAGCCCCCCATCAGGGCCATGCCGAAGGGCGAGTTGAGCCCGGACAGGAAGGTCGTGCGGCTCTCCGCCACGCCGTCGCCGTCGGCGTCGCGCAGCAGGACGATCTTGTTGGGCGAAGGCACGCCCGCGCCCGCACGGCCCATCAGATAGCCCATCACCTTGCCCGTGATGCCGCCGCCCTCGCGCGGCGGCGAGTTGCTCTCCGCCACCAGCACATCGCCATTGGGCAGGCGATAGAGCCAGCGCGGATGCTCGAGCCCGCCCGCGAACGCCGTCACCGCCAGCCCGGCGGCGGGCACCGGCGTCACCCCCTTCGGCCAGCCTACCGCGTCCGCCACCCCGATCGTCGGGAAGCTCTGGATCCGCGGCGGCGTGATCTCGGGCCTGGCGCCGGTGACGGCGTCGACCGGGAGGCGCGCCACATCGGGCTGGCGCAGCCAGAACCAGAAGGCGATCGCCGCGACGATGAGGATTCCGGTGATGATCAGGATATGTTTGCGCATGAGATAAGGTTACGCCAGCGACAGGGGGAAAGGAAGGGGGACGCGCGCTCTACGCCGCCCTTTCGACGTTGTTCCGTGCCTTCCCCATTTCACCTTCGCCGGCGAAGGCGGGGAGGACGGAGCAGCCGCGAGAGGATTGGCCGAACCCCGCATCCCCCGTTATGGCGCACTCATGCTCCGCATCACTGAACTGAAACTGCCGCTCAACCATGCGGAAGAGGCCCTGGCCGCCGCGATCCGCAATCGCCTGCGCATCACGCCGCGCGACCTGGTCCGCTTCACCATCGCTCGCCGCGCCCATGACGCTCGCGACAAGATGGACATCCAGCTCGTCTATTCCGTCGACGTCACCCTGCGCGACGAGGCGCCCGTCCTCGCGCGCTTCAAAAGGGACCGCCATGTCCAGCGCACCCCCGACACCAGCTATCGCTTCCCGGTAAAGGCCCCTTCCGGCTGGAGCGGCAAGCGCCCCGTCGTCATCGGCACTGGCCCGTGCGGCCTGTTCGCCGGGCTGATCCTCGCCCAGATGGGCTTTCGCCCGATCATCCTCGATCGCGGCAAGGAGGTGAAGCAGCGTACCAAGGACACCTGGGGCCTGTGGCGCAAGAGCGAGCTCAACCCCGAATCCAACGTCCAGTTCGGCGAAGGCGGGGCCGGCACCTTCTCCGACGGCAAGCTCTACAGCCGCATCAAGGACCCGCGCCATCTCGACCGCAAGGTGCTGATCGAGTTCGTCAAGGCCGGCGCTCCCGCCGAGATCCTGACCGAGGCGCACCCGCATATCGGCACTTTCCGCCTGGTCGCGATGGTCCAGAGCCTGCGCGAGACGATCGAGGGCCTGGGTGGCGAATATCGCTTCGAGAACCGCGTCGACCGGATCGATATCGCGACTGCCCCGGACGGCTCCCGCCGCGTGACGGGTCTTCACCTTCACACCGGCGACTATCTCGAGGCGGATCAGGTCGTGCTCGCGATCGGACATAGCGCGCGCGACACGTTCCACATGCTCCATGACGAAGGGGTGTTCGTCGAGGCCAAGCCCTTCTCGATCGGCGTGCGCATCGAACATCCGCAAAGCTGGATCGACGACGCCCGCTTCGGCCCCTCGGCCGGCCACCCGATCCTCGGCGCGGCGGATTACAGCCTGTCGCATCACTGCAGGAACGGCCGCACCGTCTACAGCTTCTGCATGTGCCCCGGCGGGACGGTGGTCGCCGCCACCTCGGAGGAAGGCCGCGTCGCCACCAATGGCATGAGCCAATATTCCCGCAACGAGCGCAACGCGAATTCGGGCCTGGTCGTCGGCATCGATCCCGCGCGTGACTATCCCGGCCACCCGCTCGCCGGCATCGAGTTGCAGCGCCACTGGGAATCGCGCGCCTATGTCGCCGGCGGCTCGACCTACAGGGCCCCCGCCCAGACGCTCGGCGACTTCCTCGCCGGCCGCCCATCGAGCAAGCTCGGCACCGTCGTGCCTTCCTATCTTCCTGGCGTCACCCCGACCGACCTGGCCGAATGCCTGCCCGATTTCGCCGTGACGGCGATGCGTGAGGCACTGGTCGCCTTCGGCCGCCAGGTCCCGGGCTATGACCACCCCGACGCGCTGATGACCGGCGTCGAAACGCGCACGTCGTCCCCGATCCGCATCACCCGCGGCGCGGATTTCCAGAGCCTCAACACGATCGGCCTGTTCCCCGCCGGCGAAGGCGCTGGCTATGCCGGCGGCATCCTCTCGGCCGCGGTCGACGGCATCAAGGTGGCGGAAGCGGTTGCGGTGCGCATCACGGGTTAAACCTCGCCCGGTCACACCCTCTCCCGTTCGTTTCGAGCGAAGTCGAGAAACCGACCCGTGCGCTGTTTGGCCTGTTTCTCGACTTCGCTCGAAACGAACGGGGAAGGGGAATCTCGCCAGTTCGTGAGCGCACCCCCTCCGCGCCTCCGCACGAACCAAATAAAAAGGCCGCCGGCGAGGGGAGTCGCCGGCGGCCATGAGCGCTTAAGCTAAAAGAAGGGGTCACACCCGCAGATCGTATCGGTCCGCGTCCATCACTTTGGTCCAGGCGGCAACGAAGTCCTTCACGAACTTCCCCCCCACATCGTTCGAAGCATAGACCTCGGACACCGCCCGAAGTTGTGAGTTCGATCCGAACACCAGGTCAGTCCGCGTCGCGGTCCATCGTTGCTCGTTCGTGTTGCGGTTGGTCCCCGCAAACTCCTCGTCACCGGCTTCGTCGATTTCCTTCCACGCCGTGCCCATGTCGAGCAGATTGACGAAGAAGTCGTTGGTCAGCTGCCCCGGCCGGTCGGTCAGCACGCCGTGCGCCGAGCCGCCATGATTGGCGCCCAGCACGCGCAGGCCGCCCACCAGCACCGTCATCTCGGGCGTGCTCAGCCCCAGCAACTGCGCCCGGTCGATCAGCAACTCCTCGGTCGGCACGCTGAACCGCACCGAGAGATAGTTGCGGAACCCGTCCGCCTTGGGCTCGAGCACGTCGATATTGCCGATTTCGGTCTGCTCGGCGGTCGCGTCCGTGCGGCCCGGCGAGAAGGGCACGGTCACGTCCTGCCCGGCATCCTTCGCTGCCTTCTCGACCGCGGCAGAGCCACCCAGCACGATCAGGTCGGCGATGCTGACCTTCTTGCCCGCCCCGGCACCGTCGAAGTCGCGCTTGATGCCCTCATAGACCTCCAGCACCCTGGCCAGCTTCGCCGGCTCGTTGACCTCCCAGTCCTTCTGGGGCGCCAGGCGGATGCGCGCGCCATTGGCGCCGCCGCGATGGTCCGACCCGCGATAGGTCGCGGCCGATGCCCAGGCCGTCCGCACCAGCTCGGCCACGCTCAGCCCAGATGCCAGGATCTTCTGCTTCAGCGCCGCCACATCGCCGCTATCGATCGGCGTATAGTCCGCCTTGGGGATCGGATCCTGCCAGATCAGGTCCTCGGCCGGCACGTCGGGCCCGAGATACCGCACCTTCGGCCCCATGTCGCGATGGCACAGCTTGAACCAGGCACGGGCAAAGGCATCGGCGAACTGGTCGGGATTGTCCCGGAACCGCTCGTTGATCGCGCGGTACGCCGGGTCCGCCTTCATCGCGATGTCGGCGGTGGTCATCATCGTCGGCAGGCGCCGTTCGGGGCTGTGCGCACCGGGCGCGAGGTCCTCGGGTGCCTGGTTGATCGGCTGCCATTGCTTGGCCCCCGCCGGGCTGCGCACCAGTTCGTACTCGTAGTCGAACAGCATGTGGAAGAAACTCATGTCCCAGGTGATCGGCGTCGGCGTCCACGCGCCTTCGATGCCGCTGGTGATGGTGTGGTCGCCCACGCCCGACTCATGCCCGCTCTGCCAGCCAAGCCCCTGCTGCGCGATATCGGCGCCTTCCGGCTCCGCACCGACCAGCGAGGCGTCGCCCGCACCATGCGCCTTGCCGAAGGTATGGCCGCCCGCGACCAGCGCCGCGGTCTCCTCGTCGTTCATGCCCATCCGGGCGAACGTCTCGCGGATGTCGCGCGCCGACTGAATCGGGTCAGGATTACCGCCTGGCCCTTCGGGATTGACGTAGATCAGGCCCATCTGGATCGCGGCGAGCGGGCTTTCCAGCACCATCTCACGCTCGGGCTGAATGCGCGTCTGGTTGTCGGCATGGCCGACCCATTGCTCCTCGGTGCCCCAGTAAATGTCCTTTTCGGGCTCGAACACATCGGCACGGCCGCCGCCGAAGCCAAAAACAGGTCCGCCCATCGACTCGATCGCGACATTGCCGGCCAGGATCATCAGATCGGCCCAGCTCAGCTTGCGGCCATATTTCTGCTTCACCGGCCAGAGCAGCCGGCGCGCCTTGTCGAGATTGCCATTGTCCGGCCAGCTGTTGAGCGGCGCGAAGCGCTGCGACCCGGAAGAGGCACCGCCGCGCCCGTCGCCGCTGCGATAGGTGCCGGCGCTGTGCCAGGCCATGCGGATGAAGAAGGGGCCGTAATGCCCGTAATCGGCCGGCCACCAGGGCTGGCTGTCTGTCATCAGCGCGGTCAGGTCGCGCTTCACCGCCGCCAGGTCGAGCGTCTTGAACTCGGCCGCATAATCGAAATCGTCGCCCATCGGATCGCCCGACAGGCCGTTTTGCTGGAGGATGTCCAGCGACAGCTGGTTCGGCCACCAGTCGCGGTTGGTCCGCCCGAGAAGGGATCGCAGCGCGGCAGGCTCTTTCATCGGGCAGCCCAGCGGGTCGCCGCTCGTCTTCGCGTCCATGTCGGTATCCTCTCGTGGTTGAACCTTCTTCACGGAACCTAGACTCGGCACCGTGCGGGCGGAAACGACTTAACTCGGTTAGTGCGAACGGGGAAATCGATCAGAGACGAAAGAAGGGGCGGGGGGTGGAAGGGCGCGCCTGACGTAGCCGGCGTGTCGCGTCCTCCTGCTATGGTTGCCGCCCACAGTTTTTGTGCATTTTCTGTCGTATTGTCACAAAAAATCCACAGCCTCCGCATAACGGACCCTCCGTGACGCGGTTTCACCGCGTTTCCGGCTTTAATCACCAAAAGGGGAAATTCGATGTTCCGCTTCACGCGACTTTCGTCGCGCGCAGCTCTGCGCGCGTTGCTGATGCTCGGTTCGACCGCGGTCGTCGTCATGGCGGCGGCGCCTGCCGGCGCTCAGGATTACACCAACATTTCCGCCTCGGGCCGGGTAACCTCGATGGACGGCGCGCCGATCGCCGATGCGCAGGTGAAGATCACCTCCTCGGACAAGGGCGTCAGCCGCACGGCGACGACCGATGGCGCTGGCGCCTATACCATCCCGCAGCTCTCGCCCGGCAATTACGATGTCACCATCACGGCGGACGGCTTCACGGCTTATAGCGAATCCAGCGTGCCGCTGACGCGGGAGACCGGCGGGGCCAACAGCTACCGCCTGGTCCCGGAGTCGCAAAATGGCGACATCGTCGTGACGGGTGCGCGCCAGCGCGTCGCGGATTTCCAGGACATCACCGTCGGGAGCACGATCAATCTTGCGTCCCTCACGCAGCGCGTGCCGATCGGCCGCTCGCTGCGCGACGTGATGCTGCTCACGCCGGGCACTGTGCAGGGTTCGTCGCCCTCGAACGGCGGCTTTGCCAACCAGGTCTCGATTGCCGGCGCTGCGTTCACCGAGAACGCCTTCTACATCAACGGCCTGAACGTCACCGATTTCGTCTCGGGCGGCCAGCCGACCGAAGTGCCGTTCGACTTCTACCAGACGGTCGAGGTCAAGACCGGCGGTGCCCCGGCGGAATTCGGCCGCGCGACCGGCGGCTATGTCGTCGCGACCACCAAGTCGGGCTCGAACGAATATCATGCTAGCGTGACCGGCATCTGGGAACCGGATGACCTGCGCGGCAATGCGCCGTCCACGCGCACCATCGACTACCGCCACGCGACCGCCAGCCGCAAGGAACTGATCCTTCAGGCCAGCGGCCCGATCATCAAGGATCACCTGTTCGTCTATGGTCTCTACAATATGCGCGACATCCGCTCGATGACGCCGCAGGCCAATCAGAACAACGCAACCGGCGTGACGAATACGAGCCCGTTCTGGGGCGGCAAGATCGACGGCTATATCACGGGTGACCATCATTTCGAGTTCACCTATTTCGACACGACCAACGATACGCATAACCGCAGCTACAATTGGGACCGGACCAACCACACGCTCGGCAACAAGACGGGCGGTACCAATGCCCGGGCGGGCGGCATCAATTATGTCGGCCGCTACACCGGCACCTTCACGCCGTGGCTGACGCTGTCGGGCGCGTACGGCGTCAACAAGCTGCGCTCGGGCAATCTTCCGCTCGACACCGTCAATCCGCAGGTCGTCGATTACCGGAAGGACCCGGCTGGCATCCAGATCGGCCTCAACAAGGTGACCGACGCCTTCAGCAGCACCGATGACCAGCGCGAATTCTACCGTGTGGACGCCGACCTGCAATTCCATCTGTTCGGGTCGCACCATGTCCGCATCGGCTACGACCATGAGAAGGACACTCAGGCGCAGACCTTCCAGACGATCGGCGCCGGCGCGTTCAAGATCTTCGCCGTCACCGCCGATTCCGCCGCGCGCATCGGCCTGCCGGTCGGCACGGAATATTATACGACGCGCGTCTATGCCCAGAACGGCATCGCGCATGTCCGCAACGAGGCCTATTATCTGCAGGACCAATGGTCGCTGCTCGACAATCGCCTGCGCCTCGATCTTGGCCTGCGCAACGACCGCTTCAGCAATCAGGGCGTCAACGGCAAGTCCTTCTTCGAATCGGGCAACCAATGGGCGCCGCGCGTCGGCGCTTCGTTCGATCCGCTGGGCGACGGGCGCACAAAGATCTTCGGCTCCTATTCGCAATATTATCTGCCGATGGCAGGCGACATCAACCTGAACGTCGCCGGCAGCCTGGTCACCTACACCCGCTATAACCGCTTCAACGGCGTCAGCGGCGCGGGCAGCATCCCGGCCGAGGGCGCCCCGATCCTGTCAGTCGTCAACACGACCGCCTGCCCCGATACCGGGGTGCGGAACTGCGAAGTTTCGGCCGATGGTTCGGCGTTCAACCCGGCCGGCGCCATCGCCACCAACATCAAGCCGCAGTCGAGCAACGAGTTCATCCTGGGTGCCGAGCATCAGTTCGGCGATCATGTGCGGATCGGTGCCTATTTCACGCACCGCGAGTTGAAGGACGTGATCGAGGACATCTCGATCGACGCCGGCGCACGCGCCTATTGCGTCGGCAAGGGCTTTACCGCCGCTGCGTGCCAGTCGGCCTATCCGGGCGGCAGCCAGTTCGTCATCGCCAATCCCGGGCGCGACGTGACGGTGCAAATCAACAAGCTGCCCGACGGCTCGACGCCGACGGTGACGCTGAAGGCGGCCGACCTGGGCTATCCCAAGCCGAGCCGCAATTACAACGCGCTGACGCTGACCTTCGACCGCAGCTTCGACAAGAAATGGAGCCTGGCCGGCTCCTACACGCTCGCCTTCGACAAGGGGAATTACGAGGGCGGCGTGCGATCGGAGAATGGCCAGCTGGCGATCAACCGCACCGCCGACTTCGACTCGCCGGGCTTCGTCAACGGCGCTTATGGCTATCTGCCGAACGATCGCCGCCACACCTTCAAGGCCTATGGCAGCTACCGTCTGCTCGACATGCTGGATCTGGGCGCCAACGCCGTTCTCCAGTCACCCGTGCATTACAGCTGCATCGGCGCGGTGCCGGTCAATGTCGATGCCTATGCGAACACCTATCACGGCTATGCCTATTATTGTCAGGGCAAGCTCATTCCGCGCGGCACGGCGTTCACCGGCGACTGGCTGACTCAATTCGATGTCAGCGCGGTCGTCCATCTGCCATTGCCCTATGGGGTCGACGCGTCGGTGCGTCTCGACGTGTTCAACCTGTTCAACAGCCATGCGGTGACGTCGTATAACAATTTCGGCGAACTGGGCGACGGATCGGCTAACCCCGACTATCGAGCGCCGGTCAATTATCAGACGCCGCGCTCGGTGCGGCTGACGGCCCGCTTCGGCTTCTGAGGCCATATCGCCGGGGCTGGCCCGCGCGGCCGGCCCCGGGCATCCCGCTTGCAAAAACCCGGACACCAAGCATGGTCGGCCGGAACAGCGGGCTAGCGGGAACAAGCACGATGGAGGGGGCGATAGAGAAACGATCACAACGCCAGCGCGAAATCATGTCGCGGCTGCGAAGCGGACGGACATTGTCGGTGACGGCACTCGCGGCGGATCTCGCCGTGTCGGACGAGACGATCCGCCGCGAACTTCGCGCGCTCGAGGATCATGGGGTCATCATCCGCGAACATGGCGGCGCGCGCATGACGGCGCCGGTCCATGAGGGGCCGCTACATCAGCGGATGGAGGAGAATTCGGACGCCAAGCTGCGCATTGCCCGCGCGGCCGCCGAGTTCGTCCTGGACGGCGCGATCCTGTTCATCGACTCCGGCACGACGAGTTGCTTCATCGCGCGGCAGCTGGTCGACCGGCGGGCGCTGACCGTCATCACCAATTCGCTGCGCGTGGCGAACGATCTCGGCGGCATCAACAACAACCGCCTGTTCCTCGCTGGCGGGCAGATGGACTATGATTATCGCGCCTTCTCGGACCATCACGCGCAGGACTTTGTCCGCGGTTTCACCCCGCACCTTGCGATCCTGTCGGTCGGCGGGATCAGCATCGAGCGCGGGTTGATGGATTTCCATCCCGGCGAGGCGGAGATGAGCCGGATCGCCTATGCCACGTCGAAGCAGGTATTGCTCGGCGCCGATTCATCCAAATTCGGCCGCTATGCGCTGATCCAGACGGCGGCGCTCAACGAGGTCGATATCCTCGTCACCGATCAGCCGCTCGAACACGATTACGCCCGGGCGTTCGCTCATGCCGAGGTCGTTGTCGCCTGACGGTCCTTGACGGCGCGCATCAGCGGCATCCCGACAAGCAGCATCAGCAGCGCGCCCGAACCCGCCACCGCCGCCTGGAGCAGCCAGAAGGACGGTGGCGCCATGCGCTCGTAATAGACGCCGCTGAAGCCGACCCACAAATGCGCGAAGAAGCCGTGCAGGTAGAATAGGCCCATCCAGAACCCGACCAGCCGGCGCGGCGCGACGCCGGCGATCAGGCTCAGGCCGGAGGGCCAGATCAGCACGATCGCGCTGTCGATCAGCAGCAGATAGCAAAGCGCCCATGGCAGCGACAGCGGCGCCCCGCCACTGCTAGCGCTGCCGACCGCGAGGAGCAGATATCCCGCCGCGCAGCACAATCCGCCCACCAGGACCTGCACCACCGGACCGATCGCGATGTCGCGCCGCTCGAGCGCGCGGATCGCCAGTTGCGATCCGGCGATCAGCGCCAGCGTGAAGACGCCGTCGAGCGACAGGAACCAGGCGACCGGCATCGTCCACTCGGCCACCCGCAGGTCGATCCGGGTGCGCGCCCATAGCAGGAAGATGTTGCCGAGCTGCTCATAAGCCGCGAAGCACAGATAGATCGCGGCCAGCGTGACGATCAGCAGCGCGGTCGTGGCGAGCGGCGCGCGCGGCGCGCTTGCCGGCACGGCCACTGCCGCCGCCCGCTCCTGTTCGCCGCCGATGCGCAGATAGAAGACCAGTCCCAGGACGACCGCGGCGATGGCCGCGCCGATTGCGTTGACCGGACCCGCTACCACCGCCACGGCGCCGCAGGCCAGCGGGCCGCAGATCACCCCTGCATTCAGGAAGCCGAGATAAACGGCATAGCCGCGCCGCCGTTGCGCTTCGTCGCGGAACAGCAAGCCGACCTGTGCCGACAAATTTCCCTTCAGCAAGCCGGTGCCGATTGCGAAGGGGATCAGGCCGATCAGGAAGCTGTGCTCGCTCAGCATCATCACCAGGCCGAGCAGCATGCCGACCCCACCGGTCACCACCATCATTCGCCGGCTGCCGATCAGGTCGCCCACCAGTCCGCCGAACGGGATCGAAAGATAGATCAGCGCATTGGCATAGCCATAGAGCTGGGAGGCGAGGGCGATGCTGGAGACCGGGCCGAACAGCGCGGTGCTCGCCGCGCGAACGGCCGACGCCCCGATCACGCGCGACAGGTCGCCCACCAGCACCCGGTCGACCAGGATCAGCACGAGCAGCGACTTCACGCCGTACATGGCGAATCGCTCCCAAAACTCCATCGCCGCAAGCGACAGGAAGCGCGGGTCCAGTATCTTGACGTCCGCCGCCGCGTCTTCGCCCGATTCCATCTCGCCCGCCCTCATCGAGCGGAGCCCTAGGCAGGCTTGGCAACATGATGATGACAGTAGCGGGGGACGGCTCAGCCTGGATGCGGGAAGGCCAAAGCGGGTTCGCTGATGCCGGGCGCGCCGGTCTCGACATGCCCCGCCAGGCGCAGGCGTACCCCATTCTCCGCGGTCAGCATCAGATCGTACCAGCGATGGTCGGCGAGCGTGACTGGCCGTTGCGCTTTCGCGCCCGCGGGCACCGCGACCTGCTCGCTGGTGCCGCGATGGGCGCAGTGCAGCGTCATGGCGACCGCGTCATCGCCGCGATTGGCGAGGCGCAGCGTGCCGCCTGTCCCATCCTCACGCCAGGCGATTGCCGCCTCGACCCGCGGCGCGTTCCCATGGCCTCGGAACTCGCGGTGGAAACCGTCGGGCCCGCGCACGACGATCGCATGCGGCCGGTCCCGGCGGAGCGGCCAGGCTTCCTCGAGCTGCGAGGTCGCGGCGACGGTGAAATAGCGCCAGCCGGAAAACAGGGTTTCGTCCTGCACCCCGAACACAATCCCGACCGACCCCCGATTCTCGAAGCGCAAGGTCAGGCCGGCGTCGGACCAGCTGGGTTCGACGGCGAAGCGGTACGGCAGCGGCCGGGCCCGGCGTGTTCCGGGCTCCTGCGCCGGTACGCCGTTGCCCTTGGCGATCGCCGGTGCAGGGGCGCCGGCGCACAGCCGCTCGGTTTCGGCGATATAGCCTGCGACCGAGGGCAACGCCGCCGCCCAGCCCGTGTCGAGACGCGCTTCGCGCGACACATCGAAGTCGAAGATCGAGGTCAGATCGCCGCACACCGCGCGACGCCAGGGCGAGATATTGGGTTCGGCCACGCCGAAGCACTTTTCCAGGAAGCGCAGCACGGAGGTATGGTCGAAAAGCTGCGAGTTCACCCAGCCGCCGCGCGTCCAGGGCGAGATCACCAGCATCGGCACGCGCGGGCCGAGCCCGACCGGCTCGCCCTGATAGGTCTCGCTGCGCACATCGACATTGCTCGCGCCATAGCTCGGCTCTATCGCCGGCATGGGCGCTGGCACATGATCGAAAAACCCGTCATTCTCGTCATAGTTCAGGATGAAGACGGTCTTCGCCCAGACTGTCGGGTTCGCCGCGAGCGCCGCGACGAGGTTGCCGATCAGCACTTCGCCGAAGGGTACCGGCGCATCGGGATGCTCGCTCATCTGCATCATCGGCACGATCCAGGAAACCGAGGGCAGGCGATCGGCGGCGACGTCCGCGGCGAAGGCAGCGATCAGATGCCGTGCCTGCGTCTTTTCCGGGTCGGCGGGTGCCGCGCCGCCGATCCAGTCGACATAGGCCCGCCCGCGCCGGTAGCGCGACGATGCCGGATCGAGCTTCCGGAACTCCTTGAAATAGCCGAGCGGATTGTCCGAATAATTGGCCAGCTCCTGATAGACGCGCCACGAGACGCCGGCTTCCTCCAGCCGCCCTGCGTAAGTGCGCCAGGGCAGCCCCTCGGTCGCGTCGTCCTTCGTCATGTCCGCGCCGGGGTTGCCGTCGGTGCCGCCATTGGTGACGCAATAAACCCCTTCCTGCCCGACGCTGAGGCCGTTCGTGCCGGAAAAATGATAGAGGCGGTTGGGACCGGTCGGCCCCTGCAGCGAGCAGTGATAGCTGTCGCAAATGGTGAACTGGTCGGCCAGCGCGTAATAATAGGGAATGTCGGCGCGGGTCAGATGCGCCATGGTGAGCGGCCCTTTCTGGTCCGCCCACACGTCCCAGTTGCGCCAGCGCGCCTGGCTGTCCTTCCAGCTATGGTCGAGGCCGGTGAAGCACCGCGCGTTGCTGCTGTCGTAGTCGAGCCGGAACGGCCAGGCGATCTGTCCCCCGTCACGATCCGCGCGGCGTTGCGCCCAGACCGGCTTACCACCCGGCAGCGTTACCGGGCGCGGATCGCCAAAGCCGCGCACGCCGCGCAACGTGCCGAAATAATGATCGAACGATCGGTTCTCCTGCATCAGGATCACGACATGCTCGATATCCGCGATCGAGCCGTGCCCGCCCAGTCGGCGCAACCCCTGTGCCGGCTCGCTGGTGGCGATGGCGGCTCCGGAGGCACCGAGGAGAAAAGCCCTGCGGTCGATCGTCACGCGTGTTTTCCTTTATCTGATCCCGCCGGCGCGGCGGTATTGGTCGAAGCGGCCCCGCAGCTAGCCGCGCTATGTGGAAGAGATGTGACGAGACTCCAGGTTTTTTGGAATTTCTGAGCGGAACGGTCATTGCGTCAACACAGGCGCGTGCCTGCCGGCGACGATGCGCGCTCGCGGTGCGAGGAACGCGGCACCCGCAGCTAGACTAGCGTGAGGTCGAATCGCTGGGAGGTCGAATTCCCGGACGGGGCGCCGGCTCTCGGAACGGCGTTGCATCGGTTTTCCGACCTTTTTTACGCGATTTTTTTCTTGCCTGCATGGAGCGCGAGGACGGCATTTTGGGCCGTATCGGACCTTTTATCCCTGTCTTGTCAAAGGGTTAAGTTGAAAATACCGCGCTGTTTTGGCACAAGTACTGCCACTTGACTAAGTGCATTTGCGGTTTTAGAAATATTCACTGTGGTTGTAATTTAAAAATACAACTCAAGATCCCGCTTCGGATCTTGTCTGGCCGTAGACCATGAATGTGGCCAGGATATTTGCGATCAATTGAATAAGGGCACAGCCTTTTCGGGAAACCGCGCCCATTTGTTGGGGCGGTACTTAGTGGGGATTTGAGTCATGAAGAAGATTTTAGCCGGTGCGTTCATCACCATCGGCCTTGCTGCGGGCTCCTCGGCGGCATTTGCCCAGTCTTCCGCGACAGCCACGGCGACGGGAAGCACGACTATCGTGCAGCCGCTCACCCTGACCAAGAATGTCGACCTCTCCTTCGGCCGTATCGTCAAGCCGAGCACCGGGAGCGGCACCGTCGCCATCGCCAACACGGCGGACGCTGTGACCGCCGGCTCGGGTGCGATCGCCCTGAGCGGCATCACCACGACGCGTGCCAAATTCACCATCGATGGCGAAGGCGGCCAGGTCGCTACCGTCAGCGTGCCGACCAGCTTCGACCTGGCGCTCAGCACGGATGCCACCAAGAAGATCACCATCACGCTCGCGCCGGATCTGGGCGCCACGACGACGCTCAGCAACGCGCTCGGCGCGGCTGGCACCCAGACTCTCTATGTCGGCGGCAATTTCGCACTGCCCTCGACGCAGGTGACCGGTGCCTATAGCGGCACCTTCGACGTGACGGTTGCCTATCAGTGATCCGCTAGCGGATTGTAGGGAACGATGGACATGGGCAAGGACCGCCGCCGGGCAATGCGTCACTGGGCCATTGTCGTGGGGGCGGTCCTTGCGGTGTCACCGCCGTCACCGGTCGTCGCGCAAGGTCAGCGTGCCGCGGCAGGTGGCGCGGTGGAGATAAGTGAAGCCGTCGGTGCCGGGATCGCGTATGACCTGTTGACCGATATCCTCTCCACCGTGTTCCTGTCGGGGCGGACCGGCGATTCCGTGTCGCTGCTTCTGCCCGAACGCTCTGGCTCCGGGAGCCGTCTTCCCAACGAGGTCGTGGTGCTGTCCACCGCTTATTACAGGATGGATGTCGCGTCCGGTGTTGCGCGCGCCATCGTGGCGAACCCCGACGCCAAGGTCGGCCTCACGCCACTACGGGATGGCGGCGGCCCGGACAATTTCCTGGTCCTTGCCCAATTCAACTGACTGCTAGCAGATAGGCACTCGCCGCGATGATCGAGGTTCATGAAGTCCATACGACGCAGGGCCCTCCCGCCCTTGCGCGCGCCGCGGTCGCTGCCACCACCGCTTTCGCCCTGTGCGTCCTGTGCGCCGGCGCTGCCGCCCAGAATGCGTCGCAGACGACCGCGGCGCCACCGCCGCCCGTTGCGGGCGGGGCGGAGACCGGTGTCGCGAACATCAATCTCACGCCGCGCCGAATCATCTTCGATCGCACCAAGCGCAGCGACACGGTCTATGTCTTCAACCAGGGCAATGCCGCCGTGACGGTCGATGTCGCGCTGATCGACAATGTGATGCTGCCGTCCGGCGAGATTCTGCCGGTGGCGCGCGCGGCCGAGAAGGGCCCGGCCGCGGTCGCCGCCGCGGCGTCGGTGCGTTCGGCCAGGCTCCTGCTGCTGGCGGTTCCTAGCCGCCTGACCCTGCCGCCCGGCCAGGGCAGGGTGATCCGAATCCGCGCCAGCCTGCCGGAATCGACTGACGTCGTGGAATATCGCACCCACCTCACCGTCGCCACGCTGCCCACGCCCGATTCCGGCCTCACCGCTGAACAGGTCGCGGCGACAACGAGGGGCGAGCTGGTGTTGAGGGTCCAGTCGATCTTCGGCGTGTCGATCCCGCTTATCGTGCGAACGGGAGCGGCCAATGCGACCGCGACCTTGGGCGCCATTGCGGGGAGGCTGGAAGGCGACAAGCCAGTGCTGGAAATACCGGTCATGCGCCAGGGAACGACGTCGCTCTATGGCGATCTCGAAGTGCGGGCCGGAACGGGCGGGACCGGGGAGGTCGTCGGCCTCGTCCGTGGTCTCGGCGTTTATCCGGAGGTCGACGAACGCCTGGCCCGAATCCCCCTGTCGCGTGCCTTGCGCAAGGGCGAGGCGGTGACGGTCAGCTATTTCACCGCGGACGGCAAGCCTGGCGAGCTTGCCAGAAGGACGTTCACCGTACCCTGAAATGTTGGTCGAGCCTGTGGCATTTGCCCTCCTGGTGGCCGCGCCCGGCCCGTCAGGAGACGGCTGGGTTGCGCCCGCGCAACTCGTAAACGCGTCGGTCCTGTCCGATCAGTTGCTGCTCTTTGCTGTGCAGATCGACCATGCAACTCTGACGGATGCGCTGACTGCCTATGGCGATCCTGCGGACCCGTTGATTCCCTTGGGCGAGCTGTCCCGTCTGCTCGATCTTCCGCTTGAGGTACATCCCGACACCGGGCTCGTGACCGGGCGGCTGGGCGAAAGCCAGCGCGCGCTCACGATCGACCTGTCGGCGGGGACGGCCCGGCTCGGCGGCGGCGTCATCGCCATCGGCCCGGCGGACGTCAAGGTAACGGGTACCGACATCTACCTCAGAGCGTCGCTGGTTCAGCGGCTGCTTCCCATTACCATAATCTCGTCGCCGGAGGATCTGGTGCTGGTCCTGACTGCCACTGAAAAGCTGCCGTTCCAGTCCCGGCGCGAACGGGCGCAGCGCATGGCCGGCCTTTCCGGCCCGCCCGATCCGGCCGATCAGGTGCTGCGCGTCGCCACGCCCTATCGCTGGCTCGGTCGCCCCGCCTTCGATATCGGGCTGGAACTGGGCAACGATAGCGGCCGCGCGCGGCCGATTACGCGGCTGGAAGGACGGATCGCGCTCGACATGGCGCGCGCCAGTGTCACCGGCTATGTCGCGACCGACGATCTAGGACATCTCTCGACGGCGCGCCTGCGGGCCGAGCGGCGATCGATCGACGGCGATCTCCTCGGCCCGCTGCACGCGAGCTTCGTCGCCGCCGGCGATGTCTACACGCCCGCGCAGGCGCTCGGTCCGCGCAGCACCGGCGGCGCTGGCATCACGCTGTCCACCGCGCGGATCGGGGATACCAGCGTCTTCCAGCGTATCGACCTGCGCGGCGAATTGCCGATCGGCTATGATGTGGAGCTCTATGTCAACGACGTGCTGCGCAATGGCGAGCAGGGCGTGAAGACTCAGGGTCGTTACGATTTCACGGATGTGCCGCTGGTGCGCGGCCGCAACATCATCCGCATCGTGCTTTATGGCCCCCGGGGGGAGCGCGCCGAACAGACCCGTGTGATCAATGTCGGGGGCGGTCAGCTCGCTGCGGGACAAACCGTGATCGACGCCGGCATCGTCGTCCAGGACCGGCCGGTCCTTCCGCTGTCGAGCGACGATGTCCTGCCTGGCGAGCGCGACCGTGGTTCAATGCGCGCGGTGCTCAGCCTCGCTCATGGCCTTACCGCGGGATTGACGCTCAGCGCCGGCCTGTCGCGTTATACGGATATGTCCGGCCGCCGGCACGACGTGGTCGCCGGAGGTGTCCGGACGTCGCTCCTCGGCATGTCGGTGCAGGCCGATGCGGCGAAGGACATCGCAGGGGGCGTCGCCGCGTCGCTGGCTGCCGCCGGGCGTGTCGGAGGTCTCAACCTCGTCGCCCGGCACGTCGAATATTCCGGGGTCTTCGCAGACGAGGCCAATGCCATCTGGGACGTGTCCCGGCCGCTCCGGCGCTACAGCGAGCTGGTTTTCGATGTCTCCCTGCCTTTGCCGGGCGGCGCTCGGCTGCCCTTTTCGGGCCGGTTCGACCATGCCCGGTTCGCGGACGGCGGTACCAGTTTTTCCGCGCGGGGCCGCACGACCCTGAGCGTCGCCGATACGCTGGTCGCGCTAGCCAATGATTATACACGCCGCACGGGCCCGGGTTTCAAGGCGGACCAGTTCAGCGGAACCGTCGCCGCCTCGCGTTTCGTCAACTACCGATGGCAATTGCGCGCCAGCGCCGACTACGAGATCAGGCCAAGCCTCACGCTGCGCGACCTGGGGTTGACCGCCGACCGGGCCATCGATGATCGGTATAGTTTGCGTTGGGGTGCGACGCGGGTCTTCGGGCGGGGCGGCGGCACGACGCTGCAGGCTGGGCTCTCGGCGCATTTGCCTTTCGCGGACGCGACCCTTGGGGCGGATTACGCGACCGGCCAACGGCGCTGGCGGGTTGCGTTGCAGCTCAATTTCGGCCTGGTCTATGATCCGCTCGGCCGGCACTATCGCGCGACGGCGCCCGGTCCAGCCAATGGCGGCAGCGCGGCGCTGGTCGCCTTTGTCGACGCCAACGCCAACGGCCTTCCGGATCCGGGCGAGGCGCCCGTCGCCGGCGTCGTGCTGCAGGGCGCGGGCCGCCCGGTAACGACCGACGCCCATGGCCGCGCCTTCGTGACGGGGTTGGGCGACGGGGCCGGCGCCATGCTGCGCGCCGACACGTCCGGTGCCGACACGGTGTTCGTCAGCTCGCCGCCGCAGGGCATCGCCTTTACCCCGAGGGCCGGGGATGTCGCCCGGATCCTCTACCCGATGGTGCCCAGCTCCGAACTCGTCGTCCGCCTCGGTTTTCGACAGAAGGACCGCAGCATGACCGGTCTTTCCGCGGTGCGTATCCGTCTGGTCCCCGTCTCGGGGGCGGCCATATCGGGCGTCACGGAATTCGACGGCTCGGCGGTGTTCGATGCGGTGAAGCCCGGCACCTACCGGATCGAGCTGGATCCGGATCAGGCCGAGCGCCTCGCAATGAGCCTCGCAGCGCCGGTCAAGGTCATGGTCGGCACCGATGGACGAACCCTCGTCGCCGAGGGCGAAATCCTCTTCAACCGGAGTGCGCAACGATGATCCGTCTCCTCTTCTGGGCCATTGTCGCGCTGTATGCCGCCATTGCCTGCGCCGACCCGGCCAGCGCGCAGAAGGTCACCGTTGCCTCGATATCGACGGCTGATTTCGGTAACGTCGCGGCGGCCGCCGGCGGTCAGACCCTCCTGCGGACCGATCCGGCGAGCGGCACGGTCTCGCGGATCTCCGGCGCCGGGACCAGGCTCTCGACCGCGGCGGTTCGGTCGCTCGTCACGGTCGAATGCAACAATTCGAAGAAGTGCGACGACAATGACGTGCTGGTGACGATCACGACGACGAGTGCCCCTACGGGTCGCGCGGCGGCGCTGCAGAATTTCACGGTGTCGACATCGGGCGCAACCGCCGTGATCGTCACGCCACCCGGGAGCGGCAGTTCGATTTCCTTCACCATCGATCCGCTTGGCCGCGGTGAGACCAGGACATTCTGGGTCGGTTTCGATCTACCGGTTCAGGGCAACGACACAGCCGCCGCGACGGGGCTGGCCACGGCCGCCTTCGTCGTGACCGTCTCGCGCACGAATGGCGCTGGTCAGGCAAGCGTTTTGGCGGGCTTGGTCCAGGCGCGCATATTCCGCGCGCTGGCCATCACGGCGTCGCAGAACCTGGCCTTTGGGCGGATCAGCAAGCCTTCGAGCGGGGCCGGGACCGTCAGCCTCGCCCCGGCCAGCGGCGCGGTCACCGTATCGGGCATCGGCGTGAAGGCGCTCGGCTCGTCTGCATCCGCCGCGGGCGCCTTCATCATCAGTGGGGAAGGCGGGCAGAGCGTCTCGGTATCGGTGCCGAGTTTTACCATGACCGGAGCGACCGGCAGCATTACCGTGACCACCAATCCCACCGTGAGCGGCGCGCAGGTGCTCAGCGGCGCGCTCGGCGCAGCCGCCACCTTGCCGCTCCAGGTCGGCGGCAGCTTCAACCTGTCCGCCGCCACGCCGGCGGAAAGTTATAGTGGCAGCGTGACCGTTACCGTGCAGTATAACTAGACCGATGCCTTGACCGGGCACGTTGCCCCGACCCGGTTACTCCTCGAACAACGGTGCCAGCCGCCCGGTAATCCGCTCCAGCACCGTCGCCCCCGCCAGATCGGGCTCGAACGCCTCGCCCGTGATCGTCTCGAACGCCTCGGCATAGATCGCCGAGGTGCCCAGCACGAGCTCCTGCGGAATCGCCGGGATCGGGTCGACATAGGGGTCGCACCGCGCCGCCACCCAGGCGCGGATGAAGTCCTTGTCGAAGCTCTCCGGCCGCTCTCCGGCTGCGAACCGCTCCGCATAGCTTGCCTGCTTCCAGTAGCGGCTGCTGTCCGGCGTGTGGATCTCGTCCGCCAGGATGATCTTGCCGGCGGGGTCGACGCCGAACTCGTATTTGGTGTCGGCCAGGATCAGCCCGCGCTCGGCCGCCATCGTCTGGCCGCGTGCGAACAAGGCAAGCGCGGTGGCGCTGATCTCCTCCCATTGCGCGGGGGTGAGCAGCTTGTGTTCGAGAATCTCGGCCGGGGTCAGCGGCGCGTCATGCCCGCCGTCGAATTCCTTGCTGGTCGGGGTGATGACAGGCTCGGGCAGGGCCTGATTGTCGCGCATCCCGTCGGGCAGGGTCATGCCGTACATGCTGCGCTGGCCCGACCTGTACAGCGTCAGGATCGAGGTGCCCGTCGTCCCCGCGAGATAGCCGCGCACCACGATCTCCACCGGCAGGATGTCGAGCCGGCGGCACAGCAACACATTGGGGTCGGGATAGCCGAGCACATGGTTGGCGCAGATATCGGCGGTCTGCTCGAACCAGAAGCGCGCCGTTTGAGTCAGGATCTGCCCCTTGAACGGCACCGCGCAGAGGATCCGGTCGAACGCGCTCAGCCGGTCGCTCGCGACGATCACCCGGCGCCCGTCCGCCAGATCGTAATTGTCGCGCACCTTGCCGCGATAATGCTTTGGCAGCTGCGGGATCGTCGCATCGTCGAGCACGCGCGTGGCGTAAGCGGCAAGGTCTTGGGGCGACATGCGGGGGTCCTTGTTGGGGCAGGCGGGGCGTTCGTAGAGGAAAACCTGGCTTGCTGGAAACACTCCTCTCCGTTCGTGCTCAGCTTGTCGAAGCACTGTTCTTCCCTTCGGCGGAAGAAAGAACAGCCCTTCGACAGGCTCAGGGCGAACGGGGGTGGGGGAGGCGCAAGGCAGAGCGCAACCGCCCGCCGCTCAGCCCTCGTCGCCCTCCGGCCGCGCCTTGGGCGGGTGCAGCCGCACCCGTTCCACCCGGGTCGGCTCGGCCTCGATCACTTCGATCGTCCAGCCGCTGTCATGCTGGATGCATTCGCCCGCCTGGGGCACATGCCCGGCCAGTACCGCGGCGAGCCCGCCGATCGTGTCGATGTCGCCGTCCACCTCCAGCTCGGTGCCGATCGTCTCGGCGACATCCTCCAGCTCGGCGCGCGCATCGGCTTCCCACGCGCCGCCATCGAGTGGGATCAGCAGCGCCTCGGGCGCGTCGTCATGCTCGTCCTCAATGTCGCCGGTGATCTCCTCGATCAGGTCCTCGATCGTGACGAGCCCCTCGGTCCCGAAATATTCGTCGAGCACGATGGCGAGATGCACCCGCTTCTGCCGCATATCGGCCAGCAGATCGAGCGCCCCGCGCGACATCGGCACGTACAGCGGCTCGCGGATCAGCCCCTCCAGGGTCGCCGGGTGCTCGGCGCCGGTCGCCAGGATGTTGAACACGTCCTTCAGATGAATCATGCCGATGATCGTATCGAGCTTCTCGCGGTACACCGGCAACCGGCTGTGCCCCGCCTCCGCGAACAGCTTGATCAGGGCGTCGAAGCTGGTCTTCTCCTCAACCGCGACGATGTCCGCGCGCGGCACGCCGACATCGCCTGCGTCGCGCTCGCCGAAATGCAGCAGGTTACGCACCATCTGGCGCTCGAGCGGGGACAGGTCGCCGGCCGCGTCGGGTCCGGGCTCGTCCT
Source organism: Sphingomonas sp. P2_B6 (assembly GCF_056404755.1). NCBI lineage: Bacteria > Pseudomonadati > Pseudomonadota > Alphaproteobacteria > Sphingomonadales > Sphingomonadaceae > Sphingomonas > Sphingomonas sp. P2_B6. The sequence continues at coordinate 177,152 of NZ_JBFUDK010000007.1, read as the reverse complement.
CATGCGCGTCGATCGCTTCTTCGAGCTGCGCGCGGAGCGAATCATCCCCCGGACCGCCAAAGATGAAGGAGCGGAAGGAGCGCCATATGCTGCCTTCCTGGGTTCCGGCGCCGTCCGCGTCTCGTCCGGTGCCGCTGCTACTGTCGCCTTCGGGCATATTAGTGTGTCAGTCCTCGCGTATCAGATAGGGGTCTTCGAGCCCGAGAGAAGCGAGCGCTTCGGTCTCGATCCGCTCCATCGCCTCGGCCTCATGATCTTCCATATGATCATAGCCGAGTAAATGCAGTGTGCCATGCACGATCAAATGAGTCGCATGATCCTCGATCGGGATATTCTTCTCGGCCGCCTCGCTCGCGCACACGCCGTACGCCAGCACGATATCGCCGAGCAGCACTTCGCCATCGTCCGAATTCTGGTCGATCGTCTCAAGCAGATCGGCCTGCACCATCGGAAAGCTCAGCACGTTGGTCGGCTTGTCCTTCTGCCGGTACTGCGCGTTGAGCGTCTGTACTTCCTCATCGGTGGTGAGGCGCACCGAGATCTCGACGAGCGCCGGCGCGGTCAGCATCTCGCCATGCTCGGTCCGCTCCATCGCTGCGGACGCGGCGCGCAGGGCAAGCGCTTGCCAGTCGGTGGCCTCCGGCCAGGGCGATTCAATCGAGAGGGCTGTTTCAAGCACAGGGCCATATTCCCCGTTCGTGCTGAGCTTGTCGAAGCACTGTTCTCCCCTTTGCGCCGAAGAAAGAGCAGCCCTTCGACAAGCTCAGGGCGAACGGGAGGGAGGAGATGAACATCTCGGTCACGTATCCCGACCTTCAGATGATAATAGCGCCAACTTGATGACGGCCCTTTTGGAGGTGCCGAGCCTAGTGGCGAGTTCCGCAGCGAGGGCAATCACTTCAGCGTCGTCGATCATCCAGCCTTTGCTGGTATTCCCAAGATGCTGCTGGGTCGCCCTCAGCGATTCAAGCTTCCGCACCTGCGCCGTATTTGCGGTCAGCACACGTCGGGATAAAGCAAGCTTGTTATGCATCCACACCCTCATATGCCTCGACGATCCGCCCGACGATCGGATGCCGTACCACGTCGCCCGACCCGAACCGGCAGATCGACAGTCCTTCGACTCCCTCCAGCCGACCGACCGCGTCGTTCAGCCCCGACGCCGCCATGCCGCCGGGCAAATCGGTCTGCTTGGGATCGCCGCACACCACCATGCGGCTGTTCTCGCCGAAGCGGGTCAGGAACATCTTCATCTGCGCCGGCGTGGTGTTCTGCGCTTCGTCCAGGATGATGAAGGCATCGGCCAGCGTCCGCCCGCGCATGAAAGCGATCGGCGCGATCTCGATCTCGCCCGACAGGATGCGTCGTTCGACCTGCTCCGCCGGCAGGCAATCGTTCAAGGCGTCGTAGAGCGGGCGGAGATAGGGATCGACCTTCTCCTTCATGTCGCCCGGCAGGAAGCCGAGCTTCTCGCCCGCCTCCACCGCCGGCCGCGACAGGATCAGCCGCTGCACGCTGCCGGTGATCAGCTGCGCGACGGCCTGTGCCACCGCGATATAGGTCTTGCCGGTGCCTGCCGGTCCGAGCGCGAAGATGATGTCGTTGTTGAGCAGTTCGCGCATGTAATGCGCCTGTGCGATGGTCCGCGGCACGATCGTCTTCTTGCGCGTGCGGATCATGATCTGGGGCCCGCCGACATCTGCGCGGACGATGCCTTCGAGCGTCGGCTCGGCGGACATGGTGATCACTGCCTCGACCAGACCCTGATCGACTCGTTCGCCGCGCACGATGCGATTGTACAAGCCTTGCAACACATCCCGCGCCTCCGCGACCGACTCCGCTGTGCCTTCCAGGCCGACGCGATTGCCCCTTGCCGTGATGTACACGCCAAGCCGGCTCTCCAGCTGCAACAGGTTCTTGTCGAACTCCCCAAACAGCTGCGGCATGAGTTGGGGCTTGTCGAACACGATCTCGGCACGGCTGCGATCACCGGACTGGGCTTGGACAGGCTTGCGGCTCATGCGGTTCCTTCAGGCGGGAGGAAAGGAGGCGACTCACCCGAACGGACCGCGCGGTGCGGTGTTCCGGGGGAGGGGCGAGTCAGCTGCATCCGCCCGCGAGTTTGGCAGAGCGCACGCGCGGTGCACAGAGGAAAACGGGCAACACTGCCGATCTTTCGGCAACGAAGCTCTCCCCTCCCTGCAGGGGAGGGGCCGGGGGTGGGTGGCGAGCGCAGCGAGCTCTCCGAACGTTCCGACAGAAGCGACGATCGGGGCATCGAGCCCCGCTCGCCGCTGACCCACCCCAGCCCTCCCTTGTAGGGAGGGAGTAAGTCATGCCTCGACCTGCACCCGCTCGACACCCGACACCGAATTCGGCCAAGCCGCCTCGATCTCCACCTCGACCATATCCCCGATCGCCCCACCAGACACGAGGTGCACCGATTGCAGCCACGGGCTCTTGCCGATCAGCTGGCCCGGCAGCTTGCCCTTGCGTTCCAGCAATATCTCGCAGGCCCGGCCGACGGTCGCCTTGTTGAACGCCTCCTGGTCGCGGTTGATCGCTGCCTGGAGCCGCTGCAGCCGTTCGTCCATCACCTCGGCCGGAATCTGCTCGCCCATGTCGGCTGCGGGCGTGCCGGGGCGGGGGCTGTATTTGAAGCTGAACGCCTGGGCATAGCCGACGGCGTCCACCAGGCTCAGCGTCTCCGCGAAATCCGCCTCGGTCTCTCCCGGAAAGCCGACGATGAAGTCGCCCGACAGCGCGATGTCAGGCCGTGCCGCGCGGACCCGGTCGAGGATGCGCAGATAGGAATCGCGGCTGTGGCTGCGGTTCATCGCCTTGAGGATGCGGTCGCTGCCCGCCTGCACCGGCAGATGCAGGAACGGCATCAGCTTCGCCACGTCGCGGTGCGCGTCGATCAGGCCCTGAGTCATGTCGTTGGGATGGCTGGTGGTGTAGCGGATGCGCGCCAGCCCCTCGATCCGGTCGAGTTCGCGCGCCAGCGCGTCCAGCCCGCCGGTGCGGCCGGCCGCGTCCTCGCCTTCCCATGCATTCACATTCTGCCCCAGCAGCGTGATCTCGCGCGCGCCGGCATCGACCAGCGCCTTCGCCTCGTCGACGATCGCGGCCCAGGGCCGGCTTACCTCCGCGCCGCGGGTATAGGGCACCACGCAATAGGTGCAGAATTTGTCGCACCCTTCCTGCACCGTCAGGAACGCCGATGGCGGCACGCGGCGGCGGGCGGGCAAATGGCCGAACTTGGTCTCGACCGGCATGTCGGTGTCGAGCGCGGCTTCGCCCCGCGCGGCCTTCGCCACCAGTTCGGGCAGGTTGTGATAGGCCTGCGGGCCGACCACCACGTCCACCTTCGCCCGGCGCACGATCTCCGCGCCTTCGGCCTGCGCGACGCAGCCCGCGACGGCGATCATCGGCGTCCGGCCGTGCTTCCGCAGGCGGCCGATGTCGGAATAGACCTTCTCGGTCGCCCTTTCCCGGATATGGCAGGTATTGAGCACGATCAGGTCGGCGGCATTGGCATCGTCGGTCGCGGTCATCCCGTCGGCGGCCATGAGCTCGCTCATCCGGTCGCCGTCATACATGTTCATCTGGCAGCCGAACGACTTGACGTGGAAGGTCTTGGGGGAGGGTTTCATGATGCGGCGCCTATAGGCCGAGGCAGGCGGTGCCGCAAATCCTCCCCGGAACCGGGGGGGGACCGCGCTCGCGCGGTGGAGGGGGCTTCCGCGCCTGCTATGCCAGCGGCTCGCCCCCTCCACCATCTGCCGGAAGGGGAGGAGCCGGCGCCTCATAGCGCACCGCGTCGACCGCGTAAGCGAACGGCCGAAGCGGATGGCCCAGCGACGCCATCAGCGCTTCCTCGATCCGCCGCCGGCTCTCCGCCGCGATCGCCTTGCGCCCGGGAAAGTCGCGTGGATGGAACGGCTCCAGGAAATGCACCTTCATCCGGAAGGAGCCCCGCCTGGACAACAGGCGCTTGGCATTGTCGATACCGGCCTCGAGGCCGATCCACCCGACTTCCTCGCCCACCGCGCCGTAATCGAGCAATACCGGCTGGACGAGCACGCCCGGCGGAGGCGGTTCGAGCACCCGCAGCATCGGCGTCTTGAACGGCAGCAGCGACTTGCCGTCGGTCGTCGTCCCTTCCGGAAACACCGTGACCGACCAATTGTCGGACAGCGCATCGCGCAGCTGGTTGATCTGCTCGGCCACGCCCATGCGGTTTTCGCGCTTCACATAGACGGTGCGGTTGAGCGTCGAGAGCCAGCCCACCACCGGTGCCTCGCGGATCTCTTCCTTGGCGACGAAGGCAGTGCCGCTCTGCCCGGCGATCGCCAGGATATCGATCCAGCTCAGATGGTTGGAGATATAGAAGACGTCGCGCTTGAGCGGCACGCCGACCCGCTCGACCCGCGCCCCGGAGATGCGGCCGGCCCAGGCGAGGAAGATCCGCGGCCAGGGCGATCCGATGCGGAGCAGGCGCCACAGATAATGGAGCGGCACGGTGACCAGCAGCCCGAGGATCAGCCCCGCGGCGCGCAGGGCGATCCGGGTCCAGCCCAGCGCGTCGATCGGGGTGGGTCTGCCTGCCGCTGCCTCGGCACGCCTCAGGTCGGCGCTGGACAAGGATCAGGACTTGCGGTCGAGAGCGACGCCGTACAGTTCCATGCGATGGTCGACGAGGCGGAACCCCAGTCGTTCGGCGATCGCCTTTTGCAGCTGCTCAAGCTCGGGATCGACGAACTCGATCACCTTGCCGGTCTCGACGTCGATCAGGTGATCGTGATGCGATTCAGGGGCAGGCTCGTAGCGCGAACGGCCATCGCCGAAATCATGACGGTCGAGGATGCCGGCTTCCTCGAACAGGCGCACCGTGCGGTAGACGGTCGCGATCGAGATGCCGGGGTCGATCGCCGACGCGCGGGCATAGACCTTTTCGACATCGGGATGGTCCTCGGCTTCGGACAATACCCGCGCGATGACGCGGCGCTGGTCGGTAATCCGCAGGCCCTTTTCATTGCACAGGGCTTCGAGATCTATCTTGCGTGCCATGGCCCGCATGTAGTCTCTTTGGGCTTATTGATAAAGGGCGACCGACTCGCAATAAGCCGAAGCCCCCCTTCCCGTCGGGGGGAAGGGTCGGGGGACTCCTGAAGCTGATGGCCGGTCAGCGCGTCGTCTTGCGGCGCTTCGTGCCCAGGCCGATCTTCTTCGCCAGGGTGCGGCGCTGTTCGGCATAGTTGGGGGCGACCATCGGATAGTCGGCCGGCAGGTTCCACTTGGCGCGGTACTGTTCGGGCGTCATCTGATAATGCGTCATCAGGTGGCGCTTCAACATCTTGAGTTTCTTGCCGTCCTCAAGGCAGACGATAAAGTCCGGCTTGATCGAGGAACGCACCGAAACCGCAGGTTCCTGCTTCACTTCCGGCACCGGCGCAGCGCCGCCAAGGCCTGCGAGCGCACCATGTACGTTGGCGATCAGCACCGGCAGGTCCGAAACGGCCACGCTATTGTTGCTGACATGTGCTGCGACAATATCCGCGGTCAGCGTTATCAAGGTTTCCTGCAGTTCGCTCTGCGTATCCATTATATTCCTTTCGACCCATTATTCGCTTGCATTGAATTCGCAACCGTGGCGCGCGCTATCCTACTTTGGATCGCCACGTGCAAGTAACAATTGCGAATTGAACCGTTTTCAGGGAAGGTTGCGACGATAGGTATAGGCGTGAAATGCCTGACCCGAGGTACCCCGATAATAGTTACGGCGCTCGCCAACCTTAACGAAACCTGTACCGCGATACAGCTTGATCGCGTCATTGCCCTCACGGACTTCCAGATGGAGAGTAACGGCGCCGGAACCTATGGCATCGGCAATGACGGAACGCAGTAAAGCGGCGGCCACGCCGCGGCGTCGCATCGCCGGAGCGGTCGCGAGCAGCAGCAATTCGGCCTCGTCGGCGACGATCCGCGACAAGGCGAAGCCGGCCGGCGTGCCATCGACCGCCGCGATGGTCAGCCACACGCCCGGCATGGCGAGGATGCCGAGGCACTGGTTGCGGGTCCATGCCTCCCCAAACCGCGGATCGAACGCGTCCTGCATGATCTGATCGACCGGGGTGAGATCGGCGACGCTGCCGGAACGCAATTCGATCATGTTCAGGGTCGTGCTCATGGCGCCGGCGCGAGCGGCTTCGCGTCAGGCGCCCGGCCGTAGATCGGGCGGGGCGGCAGGGTGGCAAGGGGCGCCGGCAGCAGCACCGCATCGGCGGCGCGCGGCAGTGCCTCGGTCAACGGCAGGCGGTCGTCCAGCGCCTTGAGGAAACGGACCCCATTGCCGATCGCCGGTCGCTCGCCGAGCGCCACGAGCGCCACCTCCGGCTTGAGCGAGGCGAGCGCGGAAAGGGGGGCGAGCTGGACGTCGAAAGCCTGCATGAAGACCTCGCCATGCCCGCCTTCCAGCACGACGGCAAGGCTCGACCAGCCCGGATTCTGCGCGAAACCGGCCGCGGCGACCAGCGGCAGCGAGGAATAGCCGAACGCTTCGGCGCCCCAGCCCAGCGCCAGTCCGCGCGCCGCGGCGATGCCGACGCGCACGCCGGTGAAACTGCCCGGGCCGCAATCGACCAGGATACGCGGGGCCCGGCCGCCGCCGGGCAGTTCGGCGATCATCGGCACCAGCCGCTCGGCATGGCCGCGCCCGACCACTTCATGTCGCGCCTCGATCACCACGCCCGCCTCGATCCCACCTTCGATCAATGCGACCGAGCAGGCGGCGGTGGCCGTTTCGATGACGAGGATCCGGCTCGTCTCAGGCAATGATGTTGAACCGCTCGAACTCGGGCCGCGGCAGCCGATCGAAGATCGTTGCGGGGTCGCCATGCCCCAAGGTCGAGATGAAGTTGGACCGCACCGCCGGTGTGTCGGCGAAGAACGCCGCATCGACCTTGCCATTGTCGAAGCCCGACATCGGCCCGGTATCGAGCCCCAGCGCGCGGGCCGCGATGATGAAATAGGCACCCTGCAAGGTCGAGTTGCGCAGCGCCGAGACCTCGCGCAGCTCGCTATTGCCGTCGAACCAGCTCTTCGCGGTCTGGTTGTGCGGGAACAGCTCGGGCAGATTCTCGTGGAAATTGGTATCCATGCCCAGGATCACCGTCACCGGCGCGGCGAGGATCTTCGGGGCGTTCTGCGCGCTGGCGCAGGTGGCGAGCTTCGCCTTGGCCCCGTCGCTCACGCACCACACGAGCCGCGCGGGCAGCTGATTGGCCGAGGTCGGGCCCCATTTCATCAGGTCCCAGATCGCCCGCAGCTCGGCTTCGCCGACTGGCTCGTCGGTATAGCCGTTATAGGTACGCGCGGCACGAAAGATCGTGTCGAGCGCCGCGTCGGACAGCTTCTCGCTCATGCAGAATTCCTCGAAAAGAAAAGGCGATCAGATCGCCCGGACTTCGGTGACCTCGGGAACGTAATATTTGAGCAGCTGCTCGATCCCGTTCTTCAGGGTCGCGCTCGACGAGGGGCAGCCCGAACAGGCGCCCTGCATCTGCAGATAGACCTTGCCCTTGTCGAAGCCGCGATAGACGATGTCCCCGCCATCATTCGCCACCGCCGGGCGGATGCGCGTTTCGATCAGGTCCTTGATCTGAATGACGATGTCCGCGTCTTCCGGATCCTCGGCGAACATCTCGTCCGCGGCGGGAACCGCGATCTCGCCGGCATTGCCGGGGCGGAACAGCGGCATGTTCGCGCTAAAATGATCGAGCAGCAGGCCGAGGACGTCCGGCTTCAGCCCTTCCCACTCCACGCCGGGCGCCGCAGTAACCGAGATGAAATCGCGCCCGAAGAACACGCCGGTCACGTCGCCCAGCCCGAACAGCGCGTTGGCCAGCGGCGAGGCCTCGGCTTCCTCCGGTGTCGCGAAGTCGCGGGTACCCGCCTCCATGACCGTGCGGCCGGGGAGGAACTTGATGGTCGCCGGGTTCGGCGTGGTCTCGGTCTCGATCAGCATGGGTCGCATGTGGGCCGACAGCGCCGCGGGATCAAGGATCGATATGGAAACCCTTGTTCTCGCAATCATCCCCGATCCATCCGGGACGGGGCGATCATACGATCCGCAGATCCACTGGCGCAGTGTCCGGGAAGATCGTCTGCAGCCGCGCGGCATCCAGCCCGTAGTGCCGCGCCAGCAATCCGCCGGTCAGCGCGCGATAATCGGTCAGCACGGGGAGGTCCCGGCCCTGGTTGAGCGTCTCCGGCGCGATTTTCACCTGCGGGCCGACGATCCGCCCGCCGGCCACCCCGCCGCCCATCACCCAATAGACGCTGCCATGGCCATGATCGGTGCCCCTGTCGCCGTTTTCGCGGAAGGTGCGGCCGAATTCGGAGACGACCAGCACGATCGTGCTCGACCACGCCTCCGGCCCGATCTCGTCGGCGAATCCGGCCAGGCCGCGCCCCAGCTCGCCGATCCGCGCCGCGAGGTAACCCTGCGCGGCACCCTGGTTCACATGGGTGTCCCACCCGCCGACATCGACAAAGGCAAGGTTGAACTGGTCGCGCATCAGTCGTCCGATCCGGCGCGCCGAAAGCTCGAAGCCCTTGGGGCTCACCGCGCCGCGATTGGCCGCCATCATCTCCTGGGCGATCGACTTGTATACGGTGTCGCGCACCCTGAACCCCTGCGCCACCGATCCGCCCAGATCGCTGGTGCCGAGACGCTGGCCCTTGTACATCGCCTCGATCAGCTGGGCCTGCCGCGGATCGATCCCGGGCCTGCCCACGCCGTTCAGCGCGATATTCGGAATCGAGCCGCCGCCGCCGCGAAAGATCAGCGGCATCTGGTCGGTAAAGGCGATCGGCCGGTTGCCCGCCGCGGCATCGGTGCCGATCACGTCCGCCAGGCGCGCCATGAAACCCGACTGATAATTGCGCGAGCCGCCGATCGGCTGGCCCAGCTCGATCGTGTCCTGAGTCTCGAAATGGCTCCGGCTCATATCGTCGGTGCCGGCAAAGGGGACGAACGCGATCTGCTTCTTGTCCCATAGCGGCAGGATCGAATCCTTCAGCGCAGGATGCAGGCTCCAGTCGGTGTCGAGCGGCAACGCCGCGTCGGGATTGGCCGGATCGGGCTTCTTCAGCGCCAGCGTCGGCCTGGCGGCCGCATAGAAATCGCTGCCGGTCGGCGCGATGATGTTCGCCGCGTCATAGGCGCCGCGCAGGAACACGACCAGCATCCGCGCGCCTGCCGCCTGCGGCGCGGCGAAGGCGCGTCCGGCCAGCACCAGCGGCGTGGCGATCGCGACGGTCTTGAGCAGGGTGCGGCGGTCGATCATGGCATTTCTCCGGCCTCAGCGGCGCATGAATTCGGGGGATGACAGGAACAGGCTGTTCCACTCGTTGGGCGACGCGGCCTGATCCAGCGCGGTCCGCGTCGGCGCGGACAGGCGATCGTGCAGACCCTTGACCTGCAACGCGTTCTGGAGGCGCGGGAATGCCGGCTGATCGGTCGCGCCGGCCACGGGAGCGTTGAACAGCCCGGCCGGGCTACCGCCGATCTGCCGGGCGATCTCGAAGCGGACGCTGAGCTGGCCGGGCCCGATCCATGCGGCGGAAGTCAGCGGATAGCCGTCCGGCGTCTCGCGCGCATACAGGCCTTCGCCCATGCGGCGGAGCCAGCCGAGGATCGGCGCGCTATTGGCGATCACCCGGTCGTCATGCACCAGGCGTACCGCCGACACCGCATAATGGATCGGGTCCTTGAACGCCGTGCCCAGCGACGCGTCGAATTCGCGCGACCGGAACAGAGTACGCAGTACCGCGGCGATATCGCCGTGGCTGCGCCGGAAGGTCGCGGCCATCCGGTCGACCAGCGCCGCGGGCGGGGCGTCGCCGACGAAAAAGATCGCCAGCCGCTCGGAGATGCGACGGGCCGTCGCGGGCGAGGCGGCGATCAGGTCGAGCGCCTGTTCCACCTCGGCGAACCCCGACCCCTTGATCTTCTGGCCCAGGAACATCTTGTCGCCGAAATCGTGACGGGCCGGATTGAATTCGAACAGCCCCTCGCGGACCAGCAGCGGCTGCTGGGCCGGCTTCAGCTTGGGCGGATCGGGCTTCAGGTCGACGCCTACGCCGGTCAGGATCCGCGCCAGTTCCTGCACATCCTTCTGGGTATAGCCCGAACCCACCCCCATCGAGTGCAGTTCCATGATCTCGCGCGCGTAATTCTCGTTGATATGGCCGGCGCTGTTCTGGCTGTTGTCGAGATAGCGCAGCATCGCCGGATGGCGCAGCGTCGCTTCCAGCAGATCGCGATACCGGCCAAGCGCGTGGACTCGGATCGCCTGGTCCTCATAATCGCCCACCATGGCGCGGATGTCGGCCTTCGCCGCCTGGACGTTGAACTGATTGAACCAGAACCAGGTCATCTGCTCGCGGAGCTGGGCCGGGGAATAGAGGTCGCGCAGGATCGATCGGGTCGCTGCCTGAGTTTCCAGGCCCTGGATGTGCTTGTTATAGGCGACGATTGCCGCCTTTTTCTGATCCGGATCGGTCAGCGCCCGCGCGGCACGGTTTTCCGCGTCGAGATTCACCACCAGCGTCGCCATCGGCGTGCCGCTGATCTCCATCGCGTCGATCTGCGCCTGAGCGGCGACGGGCAGGGGGGCGTTGGCCGGCATACGCAGTTGCGCGTCGATCAGCGCGGAAGCGCCATGCCCGTCCAGCGCCGCGATGGAAGAGGGAGACGCGCCCCAGCTTATCCGGTTGAGCAGCGCCACTTGTCGAGCCGCGCGATCGGGCGGCGCGCCCCCGCCGATCAGCAGCGCCAGCGCCGCGAGCGCGCCCGCGCGACTCAGGGATGGACACAAGGCAAGCCGGCGCAACGCCATAAACATGCAACTCGTTGTCCCGGACGGCTTTCATGGCACCGGGATGATTGCTCCAGGCTTAACGCGCGACGGGAATGGTGGATGCCCGCCGATTTTCGTCGCGTCCCGTCGCGAAATCCCTTCACCGCATCTATCCGCCAGATCAGGGATGATGGGCGTGGCGCGTTGCGTCAGGGTCTTGGCCACGCAACCGGAAAGCGTGGCCCGTCGAGCAGGTCGCCGGTTTGCAGGTTATACCATCCGCGCTCATCTTCGCGTACTTCGGGCAGGTTGAAACGCACGCCGTCGCCGGCAAAACGCAATGCCCAGGAACGGCGCGGCACCGCGCTTTCATTGCCCCCGCTGCCATGGATCGTCGCCGGGTGATGCGCGATGACGTCGCCGCAGCGGATCGGGCAGCGCACGATGCTGGCGGCGTCGGCGATCGCGATATCGCCAGCCTGCTCGCCGCGCGCCCGCCAGCCCTGATGCGACCGGTGCGAACCGGAGATGAATTCGAGCGGCGCGCCGGCATCGCTGACATCGCCGAGCGACACCCAGAGAGAGCATTTGCGGTCTCCCATCATCACGCCGCCGCCATCGTCGTCATGCCATTCGGTCGCCTCGCGGGCGCCGGCTTCCTTCACGAACAGGATATCGTCGACGAAGCGCGCGGTGGTCGATCGCATCAGTCCGGCCGCCAGCGCACCCACCGCGCCCCGCACCGCGAAGTCCCGAACTGCCGGATCTTGCCGGGCGGAATTGAAATAGACGTAGAAATGCCCACGCCGCTCCATTTCCTCCTGAAACCGCGGGGCGCCGAACAGCTCGTCGGGGGTGGTCGGCACGGCCAGCGCAATGGCCTCCTCGGTCACGTCGAGCGCTTCGGACCGGGCGAGCAGTCGCTCGCACGCGCCGACCAGCGGGGCGAGCCAGTTCGGCGACAGGACGTCGCGCAGGATGACATAGCCGTCGCGCTCGAAGGCCTGGATTTCGGCAGGCGTCACGGGGCGCAACGGAGCGAGTCCGGTCATGTCTGTGCCTCCGTCGGAACCGGCCAGGCGATGGCGAAGCGTGGGCCGGACAGCGGCGCCCCATCGGGCAGGCCGTAATAGCTGCGCGCTTCGCGCCGCGTGTCGCGCAGCAGAAAGTGGGCCTGCTCCCCGGCGTAACGGAACGACCAGGTTTCGCGCGTCGATGCGCTGCGATTGGGGCCGGCGGCATGGAGCGTGTCGAGATCGTGAACCGCGATGTCGCCGCACGCAATCGGGCAAGTCAGGATATCATGCGGCGCTCCCGCCGCGAGCGCGTCGGCGGAGAGCCCGCGGTCGCGCCAGCTACGATGCTTGTGGTGCGAGCCGCGCAGATACTGCACCGGCCCGGCTTCGAGCGGCACATCGGCCAGCGATATCCATACCGAGCAGCGTTGCGGCCCCGCGGCAACGCTGCCCCGATCATCGTCATGCCATTCGGTCGGCTCGATGGTGCCGGGTTCCTTCACGAACAGGATGTCGTCGACGAAGCGGACACGCGCCGTGCGCATCAGCGCGGCGACCAGCGCGCCGATCGCGCCGCCCAGCGCAAAGGCCAGCACCGCGGGTTCGTCGCGCGCGGTGTTGAACCGCATCCGGAAATGGCCGCGCGCGGCGAGCGTGCTGGCAAAGCTGGGCGCGCCGAACAGGGCGTCGGGTGGCGGAAGCCCGACACGTAACGTCTCGTCGGTGATGTCGAGCGCCGCGGCACCGCCGATCAGCCTGGCGCAGACGGTGCGCAACGGCGCCAGCGCGTCGGGCGACAGCACCGCGCGCAGCACGACGAAGCCGTCCCGTTCGAACTGGTCGATCTCTTCGCCAGTGGGCAGGCGCAGGGGGATGTGCGCGCTCATTCGGCGGGAAGGCCCAGCTCGGCAAAGGTCTCCTGCCGGATGCCGCAGGGCGCGCAGATCCCGCACGGGACGGGGCCGGCCATATGGCACGACCAGGTCAGCTCGAGTGGCACTCCCAAAGTCAGGGCCGCGCGCACCACCTGCGTCTTGGACAGGCCGGCCAGCGGCGTGCGCAGGTCCGGCGCGGAATCCTGTCCCAGTTTCAGCGCGGCGGCGAAGGCCGCGAAAAAGGCCGGGCGGCAGTCGGGATGGCGCCAGTCCGCCGCGGTCGCGCCGAGATAGATGCGGTCGGCGCCGCGCGCCTCGGCGACGCTCGCCGCGATCGACAGCAGGATGATGTTGCGCGCCGGCACATAATTGGTCGCGGCGGGATCCGGTCCCGCCGCGTCGCGACCGATCAGCCCGCCGCTCAGCCAACCCGCCATGTCGAGGTTCACAATCAGCGTTTCGACCCCGAGCCGCGCGGCGATGGCGGCCAGCCGGTCCAGCTCGATCTGGTTGCGCTGGCCATAATCGATCCCCAGCGCGAGGACCGGCCCGCCCGAACGCGCGGCGAGCGCGATGCACAGCGATGAATCGATCCCGCCGGAAGCGAGCACGATTGAGCCGGCGCTCATCTTCCCGGGCTCCCGGGCAATGCCAGCGCGAGCACTTGCTGACCGTCGCGCATCGCCAGCCCGGCGGCGACGAAGGAATCGACGATCTCGCACACCGCGTCGGTCGAAATGCCGCAGTGGCGCGCCAGGGCCGCGATCGTCGCCGGGGCATCGCTGCAGGCGACGTACAGGGCGGCGGCGGGATCGTCGAAGCGGAAGGAGGCAGGCGCCAGCGCGCTGCGGCGATCCTCGACATGCAGGATGCCCGGCGCCCACCAGAAGGTCAGCGTCGGCCGTTCCCCGGCCTGCCAGCGCGCATTCCACGCCTCGAGCGACCGCACGAGCGGAACATAGGCGGCGTCCGCCAGGCTGCCCTCCAGCTCGCCCGAAAAATGATAGGCGGCGCGCTCGAGATCGACCGCGGCGGGGTAGGTGTGCGCATGGCCCTGCTCCGGCACCGCGCGTCCGCCGCGCACGGGATAGAGCTCGGGGCGCTCGAAATAGGGGCTGAACCGCTCCAGCCCGATGCGCAGGAAGCCGCCCGGCGGGGCGAGGTGGACGATCCGCTTCGCCAGCTGTTGTTGCTCGGCATAATCCTGCTCCGTTTCGCCGGGAAAGCCGAACAGCAGGTTCCAGTGCGTGTCGACGCCATAATGGCGGGTCCAGCGCAGTAGATTGACGTTGGTCACCGCGCGGGTGCCCTTGCGCATCAGGTGCAGCAGATGGGAACTGAGCGACTCGATGCCGGGCTGCACCGCGCGCACCCCGGCATGGTGGAGCAGCCGGATGTCCTGCCGCGACAGATCGGCCTTCACTTCGTAGAACAGCCAGTAATCCATCGACGCTTCGGCGAGCGGCTGCATCATCGAGCGCAGATAGTCGACATTCATGATGTTGTCGGTGGCGTTGAAGGCGAGGCTGCCATGCCGTCCGGCCAGCGTCGCGAGTTCGGCGAGCACGCGGTCGGGCGATTTGGCGCGATAGGTCATGGTGCTGCCGTTCAGGCCGCAGAACCGGCACGTCACCTTTGCCCCCCACCAGCAACCGCGAGAGCTTTCGAACGGCATGTCGACACTGCGGATCGATGCCGGGGTGAGCAGCCCGAGATCGAGCGCGCGATCGAAATATTCGCCGAACTCGGGCACCGGCAGATCGTCCATGCGGTCGAGCGGTATGGCCGGCGGACCGGACGCGATGCTGTCGCCGTCGCGCCACAACAGGCCCGGGATCGCCGAGAGATCGGTGCCGTTGGCCAGCGCGCCGAGCAGCACGGGAAAGGATCGATCCGATTCGCCGCACAGCGCCAGGTCGATCTGCGGCACCGCCTCCATCCACGCCCGGCCCATCGGGCCATCGAAATTGGCGCCGCCGAACAACAGGGTGATGCCGGGATGCAGCGCCTTGAGGCGCCGCGCCAGCGCGAAGGAAGCGACATTCTGCTGGAAGGTCGAGGTGAAGGCGATGACCGAATAGCGCGCCCAGTCGGTCCCCGCGATCAGGCCGTCCAGATAGGCGGGCACCACGATGTCCCGCACATGACGCAGCTCGTCGGCTGTCATCCCCAGCAGGTCGAGCGTCTCCTGGGTAGCCGCGCCGAGATCCTCCAGCATCGTGCCGGCCGGATCGGGCGCGGCGCTGCCAAAGGCATCGCGGGAGAACAGCCAGTCGCCGACCATCGGATCACGCGTACAAGCAAGATGATGATAGCGCGGGACGCCGAGAATCTGCGCGAGATCAAGGTTGAGGTGAAGCGTGTCGACTGAAAATCCGCCGATTCTGGCGATTTCTCCCAAGAGACCGGCCTGAAGTGATGGCCGAGTCGACAGTGCAAATGGCATCACGACGAATGCCACTTTAAAGTCATAACGAAGAGTCAATGACTGATCGGAGATAAATTCGATACAGTTCAAGGAATGGTCGAATCGAACGATTTGCTTTTCATCCATACCTCAGTCATGATGAAGGCCCGGACAGAATTTTTAGGTGAGGATATTGCGGTCCTGGTACATTTTTATCATGAAGGTGGCAAGCGATGCAAAATAGTGACTCAGAACTTTACGCCGTCACCGCCAAGGACATCGAGTCCCTCGCGGAAAGACTTGACGTTCTTGCCGCAAGCATGGGCGAAGGAGAGCGTTCCGCCCTCGCGCGGGTGATCCTCAATGCCGCGACGGCAGCGAAATCCGAAAGGGATCCTATCACCGAATTCAGCGGTCCGTTGGCCAACAGCATCGCAATCGGTGCTAACTATACCAAGGACGGACAAACGGCCCCGGTCGTGCCGATCAGCATTGGGGAGCTCCGGTCGAAGGAGCGGGCGTTCTTTCGCGGCGTCACGCGCTCGCCGGGTTGATCGCATCTCATCGCTGGCGCTGCCTGGCTCTCTCCCCCGGGAGGGCCGGGCGCGTCCTCGCCTGACGGCGATGCGCGCGCACGCCGTCATGCCGGTGCGCCGCTGGTGGCGCCTTTCGCTCCAGTCGCCCAAGAGGATCGGAAGCCGCTGATGTTCGAGCTCAGCAAGCAGTTTCGCTTCGACGCTGCGCATACGCTCGACCGCGCGATCGAAACCGCCTCCAGCCGCAGGATCCATGGCCACAGCTACCGCGCCGAAGTCACCGTGCGCGGGCGGGCCGATCCGGTTACCGGCATGGTGGCCGATCTCGGCCTGCTGGAGCGCATGGTGGCCGAGGCGCGCGATGCGCTCGACCACCGGTTCCTCGACGAAATCGACGATCTCGGGCCGGCTACGATGGAAAATCTCAGCCTGTGGATATGGGGCCGGTTGTCGCCGGTCGTCACCGGTCTTTTCCGGGTAAGCATCTACCGCGACAGCAGTGGCGAAACCTGCTCCTATTGGGGGGAGGCGTTTCAGGGGGACCGCTAAGGGCCACGCCCATCCCGTGCGCAATGTCGCCGGATTCCCGACGGCGCGAGCGCCGCGAGCCCGACTCGGGGAGGAGGCAGCCGGCGCGACGCCTTTCGCCTGATGAGCGCTCGATCGTCGCCCAATCTTGCATACAGTCTGTAAATCGTGCACGCAAAGGTCGGGGCTCGGGGGAGGAACCGCATTGTCGCGTCGCTGGATCGTTGGTCTGTGCCTGTCCTTCGCCGTGCTCGACGATGCGCCGCTCCGCGCCCAGGAAGCGCCGGTTCCGGACGATGCGGCGCCGGTGACCGAGGCCACTGACGGCGGTCGCGTCACCATCTGGCCGCCGGCCTTCTTCGCTGAGTTCCAGCCGACCAATGCGCTCGACATGATCCTGCGCATCCCGGGCTTCACTTATGAACGCGGCGACACTGGCCAGCGCGGCCTTTCGGGCGCGAGTGGCAATATCCTGATCGACGGCCAGCGCCCGTCGACCAAGTCACTCGCGCTCGACGATATCCTGCGCCGCATCGCGGTCGAGGATGTGGCGCGCATCGAGGTGATCCGCGGCAGCGCGCCGGGCGTCGACATGCAGGGCCGCCCGATCGTCGCGAACGTCATCCGCAGGGCAGGGGGCACCTCCTCCGCCGCGGTCGAGCTGCTGACCAAATTCTACGGCGACCACATACCCGCGCGCGTCGCCCGGATCGAGGGATCGCGCGCCCGCGGCAACCTGTCGCTCGAAGGCGCGATCCAGTGGCGCGACGAGAAGGACCAGGGCGCGTCCGGCACCGGCCATGTGATGCGCCGTGACCGGAACGGGGCGCCGGCCAGCTTCGGCACATTCGAGGCGGCATGGGATCGCCGGCTGCTCGCCGGCAACGGCGCGGCGGAATATCGCACCGGCCCGAACTTCTTCCGTCTGAGCCTCAGCGGCGAACTCAGCCATGAGGACCGGCGGGACATTTCCAGGCTCTTCGACACGGCGGGTATCCGCTTCGACGAACGCGTCATCACGGGTTTCCAGAGCAACGAGTTCGCCGCCAGCCTCGATTACGAACGCACATTCGGCAATGCGCTCACGGTGCGCCTGCTCGCGCTCGAGAGCCGGGAGCGCGACACGAGCAGTTCGACCTCGACCGGTCTGTCGCCCATCCAGGTTTCGACCGAAGATGCGCTCGCCGGCGAATCCATCGTCCGCGGCGCCGCTACCTGGCTCCCGGCCGAAACTCTCACCCTGGACGGCAGCGTCGAGCGCGCGTTCAATTTCCTCGATGCGGAGAACACGCTCGAACGCGGCGGGGTGCCGATCATCCTTCCCTCGGCCGATGTCCGGGTCGAGGAGCGCCGCATCCAGGCGCAGATGTCGGCGCGGTGGCAGGCCTGGGCGGAAGGCACGCTCGAGGCGAACCTTGCCTATGAAAGCTCGACCATCGCGCAGCAGGGCGATGCCGACAGCTCGCTCACCCTGCGCTACTGGAAGCCCCGGCTGAACGCGACGATTGCGCCGTTCAAGGACTGGGAAGTGCGGCTGCGCGCCGAACGCACCGTCAGCCAGCTCGATTTCGAGGATTATGCCAGCACCGCCTCGCTCGACACCGGTACCGTCAATGCCGGCAATCCGGATCTGGTGCCGGAACAGGCCTGGGTGTTCGAGGCCGCGATCGAGCGTCATTTCTGGTCACGCGGCGCGCTGACTCTCACCGCCAGCCACGCCGCGATAAGCAATGCCATCGATCTGGTCCCGATTGACGGCCGCTTCGACGCGCCCGGCAATATCGGCAGCGGTACAAGGCAGGAAGCCAAGGCGTCCCTCACCCTCCCGCTCGACCGGCTCGGCGCGCCCGGCACCCTGATCCGCTTCAACGGCGCGCTGCGCTGGTCGCGCGTCACCGATCCGGTGACCCTGGCGACGCGCCGCATCTCCAACCAGCGCCCGACCGGCGGCGACGTCTCGCTGATCAAGGAACTGCCCGCGCTCAAATCGGTGTTCACCGCCGATGTCTTCTTCGGCTGGAAGGAACGCTCCTACCGCATGAACGAGATACGCACCGAGAGCTCGTCGAACGATCCGCTCGCCAAGATCTATTGGGACTGGACGCCGCGCCCGGGCACCTCGCTGCGCCTCCAGGTCGAAAACATCGCCTTCCGCCAGCGCAGCCGCGACCGCATTCGCTTCGACGGGCCGAGGAGCGCGGGGCATGTCTCCGGGTTCGAGCGGCGGACGGCGGTGCTCGACCCGTTCTTCATGATGCGGCTGCGCAGGAGTTTTTGACCGTTGGCCTGACTTCCCCGACTGCAGGACGATTCAAGTTTCCGGCGGGTCATGTCACGCACGCGCCATGAACGATCCCGCCGCCGCAAGACCCGAACCGCGCGCAAGGCTGACTCGAGCAGCGGAAATGTCAGCCCCGATCCGCCACGAACAGGGGAAAGTTTCGCCGGATATCGACGCATTTTTCCGCTGTTATGGCGTAACAGGGAAAACGGCTACCAAGCCGCTGATGCCGCACGAAAATTGTCCGGCGGAAATCCAACATAACAGCGGAAGAAAAAACGAAACTCGAAAAATCCCGGTGCAGCACGCGCAAAGGCACGGGAAAACCGCATCGTCTGACGGGCTGGTCGGGAAAAAGGCGGCGGTCGTCGCCGCTTCCTCAAACGTCGAGCTGCTTCACCGCCTCGTTCCAGCTGTGGATATTGTCCCGCGCTTCCTGCACGAAGGCGGAGCGGCGCACGATGCTCAGAAAGGCGTCGGCGATCCACTTGCCCGGGCGCCGCAGCGGCCGTTCGAACTGGATCAGCAGCACCACGCGCGTGCCGGCCGTGTCGTTCCACACCTCATGGTCATAGGTGTCGTCGAACACCAGGGTCTCGCCTTCCGCCCAGCGCACCACCCGGTCGTCCACGCGCATCCGCACATCGCCGTCGCGCGGCACGATCAGGCCGAGATGGCAGGTGATCAGCCCTTTGGTCACGCCGCGATGCGCCGGGATATGCGTGCCAGGCGCCAGGATCGAGAAGAAGGCGCTGTTGAGCCGCGGGATTTGCGCGACGATACTCGCGGTCTTCGGGCACTGTGCCAGATTGTCCTCGATCGGGTAGCTGTACCCCCAGAGGAAAAAGGACCGCCACATGTTCACCGCAGCGATCGCGCGGTGATCGGGCGAGATGGTCGCGAGGCTCGGCGAGGCGTCGCCCTGCAGCGCGACCGCGATCGCTTCCTCGCGGATCTCGCGCCAATGCGCGCGCAGCAGCGCCGTCCAGGCGAAATCGCGCACGTCGAGCACGGGCTCGTTCGAGACGAGCGAGGAGGAGGCAATCAGCCGGTCGAACAACCCGCGCAGATGCTTGCCATATTTGATGAGCAGCGGCCGGTCGCGTTCCGCTTCCAGCCTGGGCTGGGGATTGGGCACGCCCGAGATCACCGTGAGATCGGGGATGCGCGAGCCGTGCGGGGGCGTCTTGCCCGATTTGCGCCACAAAGCATTCGCGTCCGGTCCGGTTTCGACTCTCATCCGCTACCACGCCTCCGCACGTCACTGGCGACGCGCCGGCCCGGAAAAGCCTCATCTGCGTCGCGATCGAATACACCCCGCAATAATGCGGCAACCGAATCGTTATCGGCCGTGTTCGACCAAATAGTGGCGATGGCGTGGAGTTTAACGGCAGGTTCAGGTTTGCGTCAGCAACGCTGGCCGCGATCGGATTACACCGCTAGGATCGCCTTCATGTATGTAACACCGCGCGCGCTGCGCCTGTCGCTCCTCGCTTCGCTGCTGCTCGGCCTGTCCCCGACGGTCAGCGGCCAGACCGCTCCGGCACCGGTCGCCGGCTCCGGCAACATCGCGAGCCGCGAGGCGTGGCTGTACAAGGGCAGCGACATCGTGCCGGACGCCGCCTGGCGCTTCGGCACGCTGACCAACGGCTTGCGCTACGCGGTGCGCAAGAATGGCGTGCCGCCGGGCCAGGTCTCGGTGCGGGTGCGGATCGATGCCGGCTCGCTGATGGAGCAGGACAGCGAGCTCGGTTATGCTCATCTGATCGAGCATCTGTCCTTCCGCGGCTCCGAGTTCGTGCCCGATGGCGATACCAAGAAGGTGTGGCAGCGGCTCGGCGCCACCTTCGGGTCGGACAGCAACGCGCAGACCACCCCGACCCAGACGGTCTACAAGCTCGATCTGCCCAACGCGTCGGAGGCGAGCCTCGATGACGCGCTGAAGATCCTCGCCGGCATGGTCAGCAAGCCCAACATCACCCAGGCTGGCCTCGCGGCGGAGCGGCCCGCGGTTCTCGCCGAGCAGCGCGAGCAGCCGGGGCCGCAGGTCCGGCTGTCGGATGCGATGAACGCCGCGTTCTTCGCCGGCCAGCCCTTTGCCGACCGGTCGCCGATCGGCCACACCAAGACGCTCGAGGAAGCGACCCCCGAGACGGTCAGGGCGTTCCACGATCGCTGGTACCGGCCGGAACGCGCCGTGGTCGTCGTGTCGGGCGATCTCGATCCGGCGATCTTCGAACGCCTCGTCGCCAAATATTTCGGGGCGTGGCGCGGCACTGGCCCGGCGCCGGCCGAGCCCGATTTCGGCGTGCCCGATGCGAAGCAGCCGACCACCAAGGCGATCGTCGAGCCCGGCCTGCCGACCATGGCGATGATCGCGGTGCTGCGCCCTTGGAAATTCAATGCCGATACGGTGATCTTCAACCAGAACCGCCTGGTCGACATGGTCGCGCTGGCCGTGATTAACCGGCGGCTCGAGACGCGGGCAAGGGCAGGGGGCAGCTATGTCTCGGCCCGGGTCGGGCTCGACGATCCGGCGCGCTCGGCCAATGTCACCTTTGTCCAGGTCGCGCCGGTGGGCGACGATTGGGAAGCCGCGCTGAAGGATGTCCGCGCGGTGATCGCCGACGCGCAGGCCTCGCCGCCGTCCCAGGCCGAGATCGACCGCGAGCTCGCCGAGCAGGGCATCGCCTACAAGACTATGGTCGATACCGCGCGCGCCGATGCCGGCAGCAAGCTTGCCGACGACATGGTCCAGGCCGTCGACATCCGCGAGACGACCACCAGCGCGGCGGTGATCCAGAACGTGTTCCTCGATGCGCGGCGCAAGGGCATGTACTCGCCCGCGCGGATCCTCGCCTCGACGAAACGGATCTTCCAGGGCACCACGACCCGCGCGCTGGTCAGCGTGTCGAAGCCGGAAGAGGGCGCCGCGGCCAGGCTCGCCGCAGCGCTCAGCGCTGACGTGAAGGGCGTCGCCGGCATCCGCAGCACTCAGGCAGCGGTCGATTTCTCGAAGCTGCCGAAGCTTGGTCCCCCGGCCAAGGTGGTGAGCCGCAAGAAGATTTCGGAATTCGGGCTGGAGCAGGTCACCTTCTCCAACGGCGTGCGCCTGATGGTCTATTCGACCACGTCGGAGGATGACCGGGTCTATGTCCGCGTGCGGTTCGGCAAGGGCTTCAACGCGCTTCCGGCCGATCGCGAAAGCCCGGCCTGGGCCGGCGAGTTCGCGCTGATCGCGGGCGGCATCGGCAAGCTCAAGCAGGGCGATATCGACGCCATGGCCGCCGGCCGCCGCATCGGGCTCGACTTCGACGTGGACGACGATGCCTTCCAGCTGGGTGCCATGACCTCGCCGCGGGATCTGCCCGATCAGCTCAGGCTGATGGCCGCCAAGCTGGCCGCGCCGGCCTGGGACCCGAGCCCGCTCGCCCGCGCCAAGACAGCGGTGCTGGCCAATTATGCCGGCCTCGAATCCTCGCCTGACGGCGTGCTCGCGCGCGATCTCGACGGCCTGCTCCGCGGCGGCGATCCGCGCTGGGGCACGCCGACCCGCGAGGAGATCCGCAACACCACGCCCGAGGCGTTCCGCACCCTGTGGGAGCCGCTGCTCGCGACCGGGCCGATCGAGGTGCAGGTGTTCGGCGATATCGGCACGGACAAGGCGATCGACGCGGTCGCGCGGAGCATCGGCGCCCTGAAGCCCCGCGTCGACGATGCGCGGCCGGTGCCGCCGGTGCATTTCCCCGCGCACAACCAGACCCCGGTGATCCGCACCCATGACGGGCCGGAGAACCAGGCCGCGGCG
Organism: Sphingomonas sp. P2_B6; assembly: GCF_056404755.1. Lineage (NCBI taxonomy): Bacteria > Pseudomonadati > Pseudomonadota > Alphaproteobacteria > Sphingomonadales > Sphingomonadaceae > Sphingomonas > Sphingomonas sp. P2_B6. The sequence goes on along the minus strand of NZ_JBFUDK010000007.1, from coordinate 154,833 downwards.
GTGATCGCCTGGCCGACCGGCGGCGGAATCGAGGGCGTCGCCGAGAGCCGCCGTCTCGACGTGCTCGCCGCGATCTTTAGCGACCGGCTGTTCGATCGGCTGCGCTCGGAAGCGGGGGCGAGCTACAGCCCCAGCGTATCGAGCAGCTGGCCGATCGGCCTGCCCTCGGGCGGCCGCGTGATGGCGGTCGGCCAGGTCGCGCCGGCGAATCTGCCGCTGTTCTTCAAGCTCTCCCGCGAGATTGCGGCCGACCTCGTCGCCAATCCCGTCAGCGACGACGAGCTGCGGCGGACCATCGGCCCGATGATCGAGGTGCTCAAGCGCCAGTCGACCGGCAACCAGTTCTGGATGCTCAACCTCGAAGGCGCGACCTACGACCCCCGCCGCATCGCCGCCTTCCGCAGCGTGCTCAGCGACATCTCGACCCTGACGTCGGTCCAGCTGCAGGAGACGGCGCGCAAATATCTGCGGCCCGACACCGACTGGACGCTGGAGGTGTTGCCGAAATCGGTGGCGGGGACGGTCGCCGCCAAGTAACTTTTTCCTCCCCATCGCAGATGGGGAGGGGGACCGCCCGCTTCTTCAGCGGGTGGTGGAGGGGACTTGGAGCGCGGAGACGTGGCCTCGCTCCAAGTCCCCTCCACCATCCTTCGGATGGTCCCCCTCCCCAAGCAAGCTTGGGGAGGAACAGGTGATTTGATTCAACTCACCACGCACCCATGCCATGCCTACCCCTTGTACAGCGCGTCCAGCCGCGGCCCGTACACCTCTTTCAACACATGCCGCCGGATCTTCAGCGAGGGCGTCAGCTGCTCGTTCTCGATCGTGAAATGCTGGTCGGCCAGGATGAAGCGGCGGACGCGCTCGATCACCGAGAGGTCCTTGTTGACCCGCTCGACCGCCGCGCCGACCGCGGTGCGGTAGCTGCTATTCTCCGCCAGCCGCGCGAAATCGCATTTGTCGCCGTTCCGCGCACACCATTCCTGGGTCCATTCCGGATCGGCGACCAGCACCGCGACCATATACGGCTTGCGATCGCCATAGATCATCGCCTGGACGATCTCGGGCTGCAGGGTCAGCATGCCCTCCACCTTCTGCGGCGCGACATTGTCGCCCTTGTCGTTGACGATGATGTCCTTCTTGCGGTCGGTGATCTTGATCCGGCCCTTGTCGTCGATCAGCCCGATATCGCCGGTGTGGAGCCAGCCGTCCTTTAGCACCCGCGCCGTCTCGGCCTCGTTGCGCCAATATCCGTGCATGACCAACTCGCCGCGCACCAGGATCTCGCCGTCCTCGGCGATGCGCACCTCGGTGTTGACCAACGGCGGGCCGACCGTGTCCATGCGCAAGCCTACCGAAGGCCGGTTGCACGAGATGACCGGGGCCGATTCGGTCTGGCCATAGCCTTGCAGAAAGGTCAGCCCGAGCGACTGGAAGAAGATGCCGACTTCGGGCGTCAGCGGCGCGCCGCCCGACACCATCGCCTTGATCCGCCCGCCGAAGCGCTTCTGGATCTTCGGCTTGAGCGTCGCCTTGAGGAACAGGTTCATCGGCTGGTCGAGCAGCCCCATGCGCCCTTCATATTCCTTGGCGCCCAGGTCCTGCGCCTTGCCGAGCAGATAGCTGGAGAATTTGCCCTGCTTCTCCACCGCCTTGGAGATGCGGGTGCGCAGCACCTCGAACAGCCGCGGCACCACGACCATGATGGTGGGGCGCACTTCCTCGATGTTGGAGGCCAGCTTGTCGAGGCCCTCCGAATAATAGATCTGCGCGCCGAGCCCGATCGGAAAATGCTGCCCGCCGGTATGCTCATAGGCGTGGGACAGAGGGAGGAAGGACAGGAACACTTCGTCCTCCCAGCCGAAATCCTCCGAGATGACGGTGCAGCAGCCATTGACGTTATGCAGGATCGCGCCGTGATGCTGCATCACGCCGCGTGGCGCCCCGCCGGTGCCGCTGGTGTAGATGATGCACGCCGTGTCCTCGCGCGTCGCGTTGCTGACCATACCGGACGGATCGGTCTTGTGGTCGGCGATCAGCTTTGGCCAGCTATACACGTCGAGCGTACCCGGCTGGGTGATGCGGATATCCTCGATGCCGATGATGATCTTGGCATTGTCCGCGCGGATCGCGGCGGGCAGCAGCGTCCGGGCCAGCTTGGCGCTCGACACGATCACGGCCTTGGCGCCCGAATTCTCGATGATGTGGCTGTGATCGCGCTCGGTATTGGTGGTGTAGGTCGGGACGGTGATGCAACCGGCGGCCATGATCGCGAGGTCGCTGATGCACCATTCCGGGCGGTTCTCCGCGACCAGCATCACGCGGTCGCCAGGGGCCAGCCCGATTGCCTTCAGCCCGGCGGCCAGGCTAGCGACCTTTTCGGCGGTCTCGCGCCAACTGGTCGGCACCCAGGCGCTGCCGGCCTTGTGCCACAGGAAGGGCTTGTCGCCCTTCTCCCGCGCCCGCGCGAAGAACATCGTGACGAGGTTGGGGAAATGTTCGAGCGTTCGCATTGTCTCTCCCGGGGAGGGGCGCGCCGTGTTCGGCTGCGCCGTTCAGGTTTTCAGGGCAGGTCGCTCAGTGCTGTTCCGACACTCCTTGGGTCCGCCGCGCCGACCCAGCCCCTGGCCGTGCGTTCCGCCGCATTCGCCTTGAGGCCGAGGCTGGATATCACGACCTGATGGCCCAGTCTCTCCAGCGGCTCCTTCATCGGCTCGAGCGACGTGCCCTTTTCGAGGATCAACGTCCGGCCGCTGAAATAGATCAGTCCCTGGCCGATCGACTCCTGCGCGCTCATGCCCCAGTCGAGATGGGCGATCAGCGCCTTCGCGACCTGCATGATGATCGTCTTGCCGCCGGCCGCGCCGACGGTGAACACCGGCTTGCCCTTGGCGTCATAGACGATGGTCGGCGCCATCGACGACAGCGGGCGCTTGCCGCCCTCGACCCGGTTGGCGACGGGCGCGCCTTCCTTCTCCGGCGCGAAGGTAAAGTCGGTCAGTTCGTTGTTGAGCACATAGCCGTTCGCCATCAGCTGGCTGCCGAACGGCCCCTCCACGGTCGATGTCATGCCGACGATGTCGCCGGCCTTGTCGATCGCGATGAAATGGGTGGTGCCGTGGATCTCGTTCTGCACCGCCGCGGTCCGCGCCTGCGCGCCCGGCGGCGTGCCCGCTTCATAGGCCGGCAGGGTCGCGGTGGTGGAGATCAGCATGGATCGCCGGGCGAGATAGGCCGGATCGATCATGCCCTTCACCGGCACCTGCACGAAATCGGTATCGCCCAGATATTTCTCGCGGTCGGCATAAGCGAGTTCCATCGCCTCGCCGATCAGATGCCAGGCGACCGGCGAGTTCGGCCCCATCTTCTTCAGGTCGAAACGCTTCAGCATGCCGAGGATCTCGAGCACCGTCACCGCGCCTGAGGAGGGCGGGCCCATGCCGCAGATCCTGTACGTCCGGTAGAAACCGCAGACGGGCGGCTGCTCCTTGGCTTGATAGGCGGTCAGGTCGGCAAGGGTGATGTCGCTGCTATTGACGGAGGTGCCGGTCGCGGCGGCGACGATCGCCTTCGCGTTGTCGCCGGCATAGAACGCTTCGGGCCCTTCATCGGCGATCCTGCGCAGGATCGCGGCGAGCGCCGGGTTCTTCATCGTCGCGCCCACTACGGGCACCTGGCCGTCGACCGTGTATTGCTTCGCGATTTCCGGGAAGCGGTCCCAGATGCGCGCCATGCCGGCGATGCGGTCGTTCAGCGGCTTGCTGACCTGATAGCCGTCCTCGGCCAGCTTGATCGCGGGGGCGAACAGCGCCTTCCATGGCAGCTTGCCCCATTTCTGGTGAGTCAGCGCGGCCAGCCGGATATTGCCCGGCACGCCGACAGACTTGCCGCCCTGGAACGCCTGGCCGAACGGCATCGGCTTGCCGTCCGCGCCGAGGAATCGCTGCGGCGTTGCGGCGGCCGGCGCTTTTTCGCGGCCGTCGATCGTGTCCATCTTGCCGGTCTTGCCGTCGTGATGAACCAGGAAGCCGCCGCCGCCGATGCCGCTCGATTGCGGCTCGACCACGGTCAGCGCCAGCATCATCGCCATCGCGGCATCGGCCGCGCTGCCGCCTTCGCGCAAAATCTGCCGCCCGGCTTCGGTCGCGCGCGGATCGGCGGAGGTGACCACGCCCTGGGCGGAGGCGACGGGGGAATAGACGAGGATGGCAAGCGCGAGCAGGAGCTTCTTCATGGCTCCGTGGTAGCGGTGACTATCGCTACGTCAACCGGCCCCGACGGCATCCGCGACATGATCATGCCCATCCCGCTTCAGCAGGCCGGCCAGGCCGTGCGCGATCCGGCGCGGCAGGCCGGGGCCCTCATAGACCAGCGCGGTATAGAGCTGGACCAGGCTCGCCCCCGCGCGGATACGGGCATAGGCTTCCTCCGCATTGCCGATCCCGCCGACCGAGATCAGCGGCAGCGTGCCGCCGGTCGCCTTGCGGAAATCGCCCAGCCGCTGCCGTGCGAGCGCGGCGAGCGGCGCGCCCGACAGGCCGCCCGTCTCCGCCGCATGGACGGATCGCAGCCCGGGACGGGAAATGGTCGTGTTGCTGACGATCAGCCCGTCGATATGGTGCGTGATCGCCGCGCGCGCGATCTCGTCGATCGCGGCAGGCTCCAGGTCGGGCGCGACCTTCAGGAACAAGGGCGGCCGCTGGATCGGCAGGCGCCGCGCCTCGTCAGCCGCGGCGAGCAGCTCGGCCAGTGCCGCGCCGTGCTGCAGCTCGCGCAGGCCCGGCGTGTTGGGGGAGCTGATGTTGATCGTGACATAGTCGGCGATCTGCGCGGCTTTCTCCACGCCGTTCCGATAGTCGGCGATCCGGTCCGCCGCGTCCTTGTTCGCGCCGACGTTGATGCCGAGCACGCCGCGTCGCTTGGCCCGGACCGCGCGGGGCAGGGCCGCTTCCAGCCCGCCATTGTTGAAGCCCATGCGGTTGATCACCGCCCGGTCCTCGACCAGGCGGAACAGGCGCGGGCGCGGGTTGCCCGTCTGCGGTACTGGCGTCAGCGTGCCGATCTCCACCGCGCCGAACCCCAGGCCGAAAAATCCGTCGATCGCCCGGCCGTCCTTGTCGACGCCGGCGGCAAGGCCGATCGGGTTGGCGAAATCAAGACCGGCCACCGTGATGCGAAGGCTCGAATCGCCCGGTCCGGCCGCCAGCGGCGTCCCCGCCCGAGCCCATGCCTCGAGCATGGCGATCGTCAGGCCGTGCGCGCGCTCGGCTTCGATGCTGAAAAGGGCGGGGCGGAGCAGGGGGAACATCATCGGGGCGCTTTGGCATCGCCGGGCCCGCGGGTCAAAAACCGGCTGCGACGAAGCTGCGACGAATATGTCCGAATTGGCGCTTTCATCCAATACAGTCAAACCGCACGCTGGTCTAACGCGCTTGCGACCCGAAGAGCTCCCAACGGGGGTCTCTTTCACTTGGGCCCGGCCGGTTTACCGGCCGGGCCTCTTTTCATTGGTGTCGGACCCGGGTAATGTCGTTTCTGTACAAAACAGGGGCGCGTACATTGCCGGACATCCAGCTCGACTACGCGGTCCCGGCTGCCGACTTGGCCGAATACATCACCCTTTTCTATCACTTCCGCGCGGATGTTCCACTGTTCGAGGACACCGAGCGCGCGGATCATGCGCAGATCCGCTTCCGCCTGTCCCCAGGCGCTTCGGACTACACTTTCCCGGACGGCACGCAGCAGGACGCGACCGAGATCCATGTCGTCGGCCCGACCAGCGGCGCGATGGGGGTCCGCTGTGTCGGCCCCGTCTGGGTGCTCGGCATGGGCGTGACCGCGACCGGCTGGGCCGCGTTGATCGGCAACGACGCGTCGAGCATGCTCAACCGCGTGATCGACGCGACCGATCTGTTCGGGGCGCCGCGCCTGCGCGCCGCCGCCAATGCCTTGCGCGCGGCACCCGATATCCCGGCCCGGGTGGCGATCGGCGAACAATTGATCCGCGAGCTGCTGCGCGGGTGCGATCGCAGCGCGACGACCTTCGTCCGCCATGTCGACACCTGGCTGGCGGGCAGCCCCTCGCCCGACATGGAGGATCTGGTTGCCGCGACGAAGCTCTCGCGCCGCCAGGTCGAGCGCAAGTGCAAGGCGCTGTACGGCGCGCCGCCCAAGCTGCTCGCCCGCAAATATCGCGCGCTCCGCGCGGCGGTGGCGTTGGTTTCGGAAAGCCAGTCGGTCGACGACTTGATCGCCCGCGGCTTCTACGATCAATCGCACCTGATCCGCGAAGTGAAGCAGTTCACCGGCCACACCCCGCGCCAGATCAAGGCGGAACCGAGCCTGTTGTCGCAACTGACCATCAGCCAGCGCGTCGCCCTTGGCGGCCAGGTAAGCCCGCTGGTCAGCGACACGTAATCACTTCCTCCCCAAGCTCGCTTGGGGAGGGGGACCATTCGCTTCTTTAGCGAATGGTGGAGGGGGATTGGAGCGAGGTTGCGTTGCCGCGCTCCAATCCCCCTCCACCATCCTTCGGATGGTCCCCCTCCCCAACTGCGATGGGGAGGAACGAAAACAAGGTTGACCCCGGCGCCTCACACCCCCACATGCCCAATCGGAACGAATCAATCCGATTGGACCAGATGCGCCTTTCCAGCCTTGCAGACTATGCGGTCGTGATGATGTCCGCCGCGGCCCGCCATTGCGGCGGCGCGGCGCGGCTCAACGCGACCCTGCTCGCCGAGGAAACCGGCCTGCCGCTGCCGACGGTGCAGAAGCTGGTCAGCCGCCTGTCCGCGGCCGGCCTGATCGAGAGCGCGCGCGGCACCGGCGGGGGCTTCCGCCTCGCGCGTCCGGCCGCCGCGATCAGCCTCGCCGATATCGTCGAGGCGATCGAAGGGCCGATCGCGATGACGTCCTGTGTCGAAAATGGCAGCCATGATTGCTGCATCGAGGAGAATTGCCGGGTGAAGCCGCACTGGAACGCCGTCAACGGAGCGGTGAAGGGCGCGCTCGCGGGCGTGTCGCTCGCCAGCCTGTCGCAGCAGGTGCCGGCATAATGGCCACCAGGAACGCAGAGGCGCATGCCGCCGCGAACAAGACATACGAATGGGGTTTCCATTCGGACATCGAACAGGAATTCGCGCCCAAGGGCCTGAGCGAGGACACCGTCCGCTTCATCTCGGCCAAGAAGAACGAGCCCGAATGGATGCTCGACTGGCGCTTGAAGGCCTATCGCCTGTGGCTGACGATGACGCCGCCCGACTGGGCCAAGCTCAACATTCCCCCGATCGACTATCAGGACGCCTATTATTACGCCGAGCCCAAGGCCAAGCCCAAGATCGGCAGCCTGGACGAAGTCGATCCCGAGATCCTGCGCGTCTATGAAAAGCTCGGTATCCCGATCGAGGAGCAGAAGATGCTCGCCGGGGTCGAGGGCGCGCGCAAGGTCGCGGTCGACGCGGTGTTCGACAGCGTCTCGGTCGCGACGACCTTCCGCAAGGAGCTCGAAGCCGCGGGCGTGATCTTCCGGTCGATCAGCGAAGCGATCAAGGAATATCCCGATCTCGTGCGCAAATGGCTCGGCAAGGTCGTGCCGCAGCATGACAACTATTTCGCGGCGCTCAACTGCGCGGTCTTTTCCGACGGCACCTTCGTCTACGTCCCGGAGGGCGTGCGCTGCCCGATGGAGCTGTCGACCTATTTCCGCATCAATGCGGAGAATACCGGCCAGTTCGAACGCACGCTGATCGTCGCCGACAAGGGCTCGTACGTCTCGTACCTCGAAGGCTGCACCGCCCCGATGCGCGACGAGAACCAGCTCCACGCCGCCGTGGTCGAACTGGTCGCGCTCGACGACGCCGAGATCAAATATTCGACCGTGCAGAACTGGTACCCCGGCGATGCCGAAGGCAAGGGCGGTATCTATAATTTCGTCACCAAGCGCGCGCTCTGCCAGGGCCGGAACTCCAAGGTCAGCTGGACTCAGGTCGAGACCGGCAGCGCGATCACCTGGAAATACCCCAGCTGCGTTCTCGCGGGCGAGAACAGCGTCGGCGAATTCTATTCGGTCGCCGTCACCAACAACCGCCAGCAGGCCGATACCGGCACCAAGATGATCCATCTCGGCAAGGGCAGCCGCTCGACCATCGTGTCGAAGGGCATCAGCGCCGGCCATAGCGACAACACCTATCGCGGCCTGGTCCGCGTCGCCCCGACCGCCGAGGGCGTGCGCAACTTCACCCAGTGCGACAGCCTGTTGCTGAGTGACCAGTGCGGCGCCCACACCGTGCCCTATATCGAGGTCCGCAATCCCTCCGCCCAGATCGAGCATGAGGCGACCACCTCGAAGATCAGCGAAGACCAGATGTTCTACGCGATGCAGCGCGGCCTCGATGCCGAGGCGGCAGTGGCGCTGATCGTCAACGGCTTCGCGCGCGAGGTGCTGCAGCAGCTCCCGATGGAATTCGCGGTCGAGGCGCAGAAGCTGCTGGGGATCTCGCTCGAGGGGAGCGTGGGGTGATCATCCGCTACCGTCATGCCGGACTTGTTCCGGCATCCATCGTGCCCCAGGCGGTGGCAGTGCGGGTGGAGAAATGGACCCCGGAACAAGTCCGGGGTGACGGGCAGTGAAGCCCGATTGTCGGTGCGATTTGAAGGTAAGCTGATTTAACTATGCTCAAGATCGAAAACCTCCACGCCGAGATCGACGGCAAGGAAATCCTCAAAGGCCTCTCGCTCGGCGTGAATGCGGGCGAAGTCCACGCGATTATGGGCCCGAACGGCGCCGGCAAGTCGACGCTCGGCTACGTTCTCGGCGGACGGCCCGGGTACGAGGTCACCTCGGGCACCGTCACTTTCGCGGGCGAGGACCTGCTGGCGATGGCCCCGCACGAGCGTGCCGCCGCCGGCCTGTTCCTCGGCTTCCAGTACCCGGTCGAAATCCCCGGCGTGTCCAACGTGCAGTTCCTGCGCGAGGCGCTCAACGCGCAGCGCAAGGGCCGCGGCGAGGCGCCGCTCTCAGGCGGCGAATTCCTCAAGCTGGCCCGCGCCCAGGCCGACCTGCTGTCAATGGACCAGGACATGCTCAAGCGCCCGGTCAATGTCGGTTTCTCGGGCGGCGAGAAGAAGCGCAACGAGATGGTCCAGATGGGCATCATCGGCCCGAAGCTGGCGATCCTCGACGAGACGGATAGTGGCCTCGACATCGACGCGCTCCGCGTCGTCGGCGACGGCATCAACCGCATCATGCGCGCGCCCGACAAGGCCGTGCTGCTGATCACCCATTACCAGCGGCTGCTCGACTATGTTCAGCCCGATTTCGTGCATGTCCTGGCCGATGGCCGGATCGTGCGCTCCGGCGGACCCGACCTGGCGCACGAACTCGAGCGCGAAGGTTACGGAGCGCTGGCGGCGTGACATCTGGCAGCTTCCGTCATGCCGGACTTGTTCCGGCATCCATCGAGCCTCAGGCGCTGCAGGCTGATATGGCGCGGGCGCCAACCGGCGGCGCATCTGCGGAAGCATGGACCCCGGAACAAGTCCGGGGTGACGGGAAATGAGTGTGGCTACGCTTGCCATCCCCACACGCCGCGACGAAGCCTGGCGCTACAGCGACCTCGACGCGGTCGCCACCATGTGGCCGATTGACGGACCGGAGACGATCCACGTCCCCGCCGGCGAGGAAATCACCCGCCTCATCGTGCAGGATGCTCCAACCGATGCCGTCGCGATCCGCGACTATACCGTCACCCTCGACGCCGGCGCCCGCGCGACCTTTCATGTGCTCAACACCGGCGGCAAGCTCGGCCGCATCGCGATCGACGTGACCCTGCACGACGGCGCGCATTTCGAGCTGGGCGGGGCGATCCTCGGCGGCGGCGAGCAGACGCTCGAGATCGTCACGACCATGCGCCACATCGAGCCGAATGCGACCAGCAACCAGGTCGTGCGCTCGGTGCTCGGCGGGCGGGCGACGGGCAGCTATCTCGGCAAGGTCGCCGTCGCGCGCCACGCGCAAAAGACCGATGCCAGCCAGTCGGTCAAGGCGATGCTGCTGACCCGCACCGCCACCGCCAATGCCAAGCCCGAGCTGGAAATCTACGCCGACGACGTGAAATGCGCGCACGGCGCGACCGTCGGCGAGCTCGACGCGACGGCGCTGTTCTACCTCGCCAGCCGCGGCATCGCCCCGGCCGAGGCCAAGGCATTGCTGTTGCGGGCGTTCATCGGATCGGTGTTCGACGGCGTCGCGGATGCCGGCGAGCGCGAGGCGGTCGAGGCTGCGGCGCAGGCCGCGCTGGAGCGGATGCTGTGAGCAATCTTCGGCATTCTTCTCTCCCTCTCCCAGCGGGAGAGGGAAGGGGCCCGCGCCGAAGGCGTGGGAAGGGTGAGGGCGATCGGAATGGCTAGTCACCCTCACCCTTCCGTCGCTTCGCTCCTCCCTCCCTCTCCCGATAGGAGAGGGAATACGAGCCCCCTCGACGTGCTCGCCGATTTTCCGGCGATCCCCGCGGGCTGGGCCTATCTCGACACCGCGGCCACGGCGCAGAAGCCGCAACCGGTGATCGACGCGATCACCCGCGGCTATGCGGAGACCTATGCCACGGTCCACCGCGGCGTGTACCAGCGCTCGGCCGACATGACGCTCGCCTATGAGGCAGCGCGCAAGAAGGTCGCCCGCTTCATCGGCGCCGGCAGCGCGGACGAGATCGTCTTCGTGCGCGGCGCGACCGAGGGCATCAACCTCGTGGCCGAGTGCTGGGCACGCGAGCAGTTGAAGCCGGGCGACCGCATCCTGCTCTCCACGCTCGAGCATCATTCCAACATCGTGCCCTGGCAGATGGCGGCGGAACGCGTCGGCGCCGTGATCGACGTCATCCCGCTGACCGCCGACCACCGCATCGATCTCGATGCGATGGCCGCGATGATCACGCCCGCGCACAAGCTGGTCGCGCTCGCCCATGTCTCGAACGTGCTGGGCTCGGTGCTCGATGCCCGGCGCGCCGCCGATATCGCCCATTCGGTCGGCGCGAAAATCCTGCTCGACGGCTGCCAGGCGGTGCCGCGCCTTGCAGTGGACGTCGCCGCGCTCGACTGCGACTTCTACGTCTTTTCCGGCCATAAGCTCTACGGTCCGACCGGCATCGGCGTGCTGTGGGCGCGGCCCGAGCTGCTCGACGCGATGCCGCCCTGGCAGGGCGGCGGCTCGATGATCGATCGCGTCACTTTCGCGAAGACCACCTACGCGCCGCCGCCGGGGCGGTTCGAGGCGGGCACGCCGCATATCGTCGGCGCACTCGGCCTGCATGCGGCGATCGACTATGTCGAACGCATCGGGCTCGCCGCGATCCACGCACACGAAACGGCGCTGGTGGCGAAGACGCGCGAGGCGCTGTCGCAGATCAATTCGGTGACGCTCTACGGCCCCGAGGATTCTGCGGGCATCGTCAGTTTCTCGATCGAGGGGGTGCATCCGCACGACATCGGCACCATCTTGGACGAGGAACGGGTCGCGATCCGCGCGGGGCACCATTGCGCGCAGCCCTTGATGGAGGCCCTGGGCATTCCGGCAACGGCGCGGGCAAGCTTCGGCGTCTATAACGGCGCGGCGGATGTGGACGCTCTGGTGCGCGGTATCGAACGGGTAACGAGAATTTTCGGGTAGGGATCTTCGATGAACGAAGAACGCAAGATTGTGGTTGAAGAAGTGGACTCGGTCGAGGCGCCGCCCAGGGCGCGCGTCGATGGCGGGGTGACGGAGACGTTCGAGCGCAAGCGCGACTATCTGGAGGGTTTCCTTTCCCAGAAGCCGCAGGCTCAACCTTCGGGCGAGCCGGGCGGCGCGCTGTATGAGGCCGTCGTCGAGGCGCTCAAGGAAATCTACGATCCGGAAATCCCGGTGAACATCTATGATCTCGGCTTGATCTACGGCGTCGAGGTCACGGATGAAGGCCATGCGGTGGTGACGATGACGCTCACCACGCCGCATTGCCCGGTCGCCGAATCCATGCCCGCCGAAGTCGAGCTGCGCGTCGGTTCGGTGCCGGGCGTCGGTACCGCTGACGTCAATCTCGTCTGGGATCCGCCATGGGATCCGCAGAAGATGTCGGACGACGCCAAGTTAGAGTTGGGAATGCTGTAATTAACTCCCCTCCCGCTTGCGGGAGGGGTCGGGGGTGGGCTCCCGCTCACCGCAAGCGGCTCGTTTGTTGAAGCCGGGCGCCCACCCCTCGGTCCCCTCCCGCAAGCGGGAGGGGAGGAACAAGGAAAGAAGATGGCGACGACGTTGAGGCAACGGCCTGCTGCATTGATCCTGACCCCGACCGCCGAGGCGCGGATCGCGGAGCTGATGGGCAAGGCCCCCGAAGGCGCGATCGGCGTGAAGCTGTCGACGCCCAGGCGCGGCTGCTCGGGCCTCGCTTATTCGGTCGACTATGTGACCGAGGCCAAGCCGTTCGACGAGCGCATCGATACGCCCGGCGGCACCTTGTTCGTCGATGGCGCCTCGATCCTGTACCTGATCGGATCGACCATGAACTGGATCGAGGATGATTTCGCGGCCGGCTTCGTGTTCCAGAACCCCAACGCCAAGGGCGAATGCGGGTGTGGCGAGAGCTTCACCGTATAAAGGGTTCAGCTTCTCGCCGCCTGTCGCTGGAGGTCGCGCCGATCATGGCATGCCGAGAAAAGCGCGCAGCTCGGCATCGCTGAGCGAGCCGTCCGCGTTCGCATCGGCCGCCTTGAAACGATCGGGCACAGCCGCCAGGAACGCATCCTTGGTGACATAGCCCTCTGCGTCCACCTGCGCGCTCGCGAAGGAGGGCTGCATGAAGTCCGGCAGCGTCTCCTTCTTGATCTTGCCCGCATTCGATTGATCGACGAACGTCCACCCCTGTGCCGAAAAGGCGGTCGCCTCGGCCAGGCTCACCTTGCCGTCGGCATTGGTGTCGGCCATCGCCATCGGATCGAAATCCTGGGCATGGGCTGGCAGGGCAGAGCCCGCAAAGGTCAATATAATGGCGGCTGCGAAACCAGGCTTCATGATAGTCTCCCTCTGATGGTCGGTCGTCGTTCGGCTGCGCTAAAGCGCTCTCGGGCTGGATTAATCCCCACCGTTCGGGCTGAGCCTGTCGAGGCCCTGCTCTCCTCTTCCTCGGAAGAAAGAACAGCCCTTCGACAAGCTCAGGGCGAACGGGGAGAGACGATTCCAGCTAACTAAGTTTTGCTCCAGGAATTGCTCCCTGGCTTTGTGTCGGCGTCATCAGCGACCCTTTTCGAAGACGAGATTGCGGCTGAAGAACGGGATCACCTGATCCTGGAACCTGATGGCGACATTGTTGGTGTGGTCGCCGGGATAGATGTCGAAGCCGTTGGCGATGCCATAGCTGTCGAGCACAGTGTGCAGCTTCTCGGCATCGACCTTCAGCCCGTCTTTGTCTCCGACATCGATCGAGATCGCGCGATATTGCCGCAGGTTGCCGATATATTGGTCGACAAAGGCCAGCGGTGCGTTGGCCGCCCATCGCGCGAGCACGTCGGGCTGGGCCACGCCGTCCTTCACCGGCAGGTCGAGATAGAGCGGCGGGTTCTTCGGGTTGGGCGACCATGCCGCGGCGCTCGCCAGCTGCGCTCTCAGCCCGAATGGCAGCTTGGCCGAATCCGCCGGCACCTTCACGGCCGCAAGTGCCGCTGCCGCCTCCGCGTTGAACTGGCCGCCCTGGCGCGCCGACAGGCAACATGGGCTCATCATATAGAGCGCGCCGAACACCTCCGGATGCTTCATGCCGATCCGGCTGGTGCCGTATCCGCCCATCGAATGGCCCGCCAGCCCACGGCTCTCCCGCTTCGCCAGCGTCCGGTAATGGCCATCGACATAAGCGACCAGATCGCGCGCCACGAAGGTCTCGAAGTCGCCGGTCGTCCTCGAGCTGGAATACATCGAGCCGTTGTGAATGGTCTTGCTGTCGGGAAAGACCAGGATCATGTCCTTCGCGCCCTTGGCGAAGCCGCCCTCGATCGTCTGCGGAACATGGATTTCCCTGGTCCACTGGTCGGCACCGATCGAATAGCCGTGAAGGGCATAGACCACGGGATAGCGACGCCGCGGGTTCTTCGCGTAACTGGGCGGCAGCACCACGATGACGTCCCGGTCGGCGGTTTCGCCTTCCAGGTTGCCCATGATCGCCGCTGAATGGACCTTGATGCGTTCAATCGCGACCGGCAGTGCGCCGGCAACTGGCGGCGGTGCGTTCGTCGTCACTTGGGCACCGGCTGCGTTCGCCGCGCAAAGCAGCAATGCGGCACTCACGCCGTAAAACGGTTTCATCTTCAGGCCCCCTCGCGATGGCGTCCATTCTTTGCGGAAGCAGGCGCACGCGGCCCCTCTCCCGATGATCGTATTTCCGCAGGCCGGTTGTTCCGCCCCCGTGTATCAATTTGTCTGTGTATTTGCGTCGAAAGTCAACGATCGGACGCATCTGCTCGCGCTGCCTTTCCGCGACGGCCGGAAGGGCGAGGCGGATAACAGAAGAGAGATGGGAGGGCGATCCCCGCTCGAAGGTCGTGCGAGGCCAACATGGATTAGGTCGGAGTTATCCCACAACGACAGCGCCGCGATGGCTGTTCCAGCGCCGGGGCGGATCGATTCAAATCCGGCGTGAAAGGGGTAATGATCGTGCGGGGTGGAGTTGTATGGCTCCACCCTCGCTCCTTCTCGTCGCTGTATAACCGGATTTGCCCTTCGGGCGCGCATTTCCCTGTTCCGCTCGGCAAAATTCGCTGTTCCGGCATAACAGGGAATTTCGATCAACACATTGTGAATGCTGGACGATTTGGTGAAAACGGTCGAGTCGGCGGCCGGAAAAAACGAAATTCCCTGTTAATTCCCTGTTATTGGTGCAGAAACAGGGAAATCTCAGGCCGGCTTCTTCCGCATCAGCGCGGTCCTGAGACACGAGCACACCTCTTCGTCGCGCTGGTTGATCATGCGGTGGCGGAACGTCACCAGTCCGGCATCGGCGCGCGACTTGCTCTCGCGCAACTCGACCACCTCGGTCTCGCAGCGCAGCGTATCGCCAATGAACACCGGCTTGGGCATCACCAGCTTATCGTAACCCAGGTTCGCCACCAGCGTGCCGAGCGTCGTGTCGCCCACCGACACCCCGACCATCAGCGAGAAGGTGAAGGTGCCATTGACGACGATCCGCCCGAACTCGGTCGCGCCGGCATATTCGGCATCGAGGTGCAGCGGCTGCGGATTATGGGTCAGCGTCGACATCAGCAGATTGTCGGTCTCGGTCACGGTGCGCCGAATCTCGTGATTGATCCGGTCGCCGACCTGCCATTCGTCATAGAATCTGCCGGCCATCAGCTCATGCCTCCCAGGGTCCGTCCCGCGGTCCAGCCGCCATCGGCCGGCAGCACCACGCCCGAGACATAGCGCGCATAGTCCGAGGCGAGGAACAGGCAGACATCGGCGACATCGTCGACCGTGCCCATCCGCCCCAGCGGCACCGACCGGGCCGACTTCGCCTTGGCCTCGGGCGTCGGCGCCAGCCGCTCCATGCCTTCGGTCCCGGCGATCGGCCCGGGCGAGACCGAATTGACCCGCACGCCTTCCGGCCCCCATTCGATCGCCAGCGTCTTGGTGATCATGTCGACCCCGGCCTTGGCTGCGCAGACATGGACCTGGAACGGCGTGGCGATGAACGCCTGGGGCGCCGAAATGTTGATGATGCTCGCGCCGGGCTTGGTCAGATGCTCGTACGCGGCGCGCATGACATGGAAGGTGCCGAGCGTGTCGATCTCGGTAACGGCCTTGAACCCGTTCGAACTGAGCATCGCCGCCGCGACGGGGAAATTGCCGGCCGCGCCCGACACCAGCACGTCGATCGTGCCGCGTTGCGCGCGGAAATCGTCGATCGCCGCCTTCACCGCATCATAGTCGCGCACGTCGAGGCTATAGCCGAGCGCCGGCGTGTTCTCCGACAGCGCCGCCACCGCGGCATCGACCTTGTCCTGGCTGCGGCTGGCAACGGCGAGCGTCGCCCCGCGCCGGGCAAAGGATTTGGCAATGCCCAGGTTGATCCCGCTGGTCCCGCCGAACACCATCACGGTCTTGCCGGTGAAATCGAAGCCGTCGGCCATATCCATCCCCTGGTTTGTTTTTCAGAGCTTCAGCTTGAACCCGGCATGGCTCTTGTTCCAGCCCATTTGCTCGTAAAAGCGATGCGCATCGGTCCGCGTCGACATGGAGGTGAGCTGCGCCATATGGCAGCCGCGCTCGCGGAACAGCGCAACCGCCCATTCGATCATCTGCTTGCCGAGTCCCTGGCCGCGCAGGCTGCTCGCGATCCGCACTGCCTCGATCTGCCCGCGCCAGCCGCCGCGAAAGGCGATGCCTGGCAGGAAGCTCAATTGCATCGTGCCGACCACCGCGCCGTCGAGGTCGGCGACGACCTGCATCTGGTTCGGATCGGCGACGATCGCCTCGAACGCGGCGAGATAGCGCGGATCGAGCGGCAGGCTCGCATCCTCGCGCCCCTTGCTCTGCTCGTCATCGTCGAGCAGCGCGACGATCGCGGGCAGATCATCGGCGGTCGCTGGGCGGAAGATGATGCTCATGCGGCCCGCTCGATCCGGGCGAGCACCGCACCCTCGCTCACCTGTCCGCCGGTCTCCGCGCCAAGCTCCGCCACCGTTCCGTCGAACGGCGCAACGAGGCTGTGCTCCATCTTCATCGCTTCGAGGGTGAGCAGCTTCTGGCCCTTGGTGACGGTGGCGCCTGCTGCGACTTCGACCGCGATGATGCGGCCGGGCATGGGGGAGAGGATGGTGCCGTCAGAAGATGCGCCGACGGCGGTTCCGCGTGGTTCGTAAAGGCGGAAGCTGCGATGTTCGCCGTCAGCAAAGCTGACCGCGGTCCCGTCCCGTTCGAACCCGCCAAAATGTAAACCCGGGCCGGCATAATCGGTATTCATCAGGCTCTGGCCGATGATCGACAAGGCTTGCGAAGTGAACCGCTCGACTAGGTTGCTCTCATGAACGACGCCAAATTCGTCCACCACCCGAACGGGTGCACGGCGCTCGGCATTGAGCCTGAAGCCGAGATTGTTCCAGGGATCCTGCCCTTTCGTGTCGAGTTCACCTAGGTCATAGGCAGCTTCTGCTGCCATGGTCTCGACGGGAAGTTCAGGCGTCGCGAGTTCCGCGAGATGTCGATCGATAAAGCCGGTGTCGATCTTGCCGGCCAGAAAATCAGGATGATCGAGAGCACGGGCGACAAAGGCCAAGTTAGTCCGCACCGGACTGATCTGCGCGGTTTCGCAGGTGGATGCCAGTTCCCGCGCCGCTTCCTCCCGGCTTTCACGATGCTCGATCAGCTTGCCGAGCATGGGGTCGTAGAAAGGAGAAACGACGTCGCCCCAATCATATCCCATGTCCTTTCGTGTGGTCCATTGGTCTTCCCACGGCGTCATGAATTTGAATGATTCGAGCTCGCCGATGGAGGGCAGGAACCCGTTCCGTGGATCCTCGGCATAAAGCCGCGCCTCCATCGCCCAGCCATCAATAGCCAGCTCCTCCTGCCGCTTCGGCAGCGGCTCCCCGCTCGCCACCCGCAACTGCCACTCGACCAGATCCTGCCCGGTGATCTCCTCGGTCACCGGATGCTCGACCTGCAGCCGCGTGTTCATCTCCATGAACCAGATGCGGTCGGCGCGCAGGCCTTCACTGGCGTCGGCGATGAACTCGATCGTGCCGGCGCCGACATAGTCGACTGCCTTGGCCGCCTTCACCGCTGCGGCACAGATCGCCTCGCGCGTCACCTCGTCCATGCCGGGGGCAGGGGCTTCCTCGATCACTTTCTGGTGGCGGCGTTGCAGTGAGCAGTCGCGCTCGAACAGATGGACGACATTGCCTTGGGCATCGCCGAACACCTGCACCTCGATGTGCCGCGGCGAGAGGATGTATTTCTCGATCAGCACCTGTGTGTTGCCGAAGGACGATGCTGCCTCGCGCTGGCAGGACAGCAGCGCGTCGGCGAAATTCTCCGGCGCTTCGACGCGGCGCATGCCCTTGCCGCCACCGCCCGCAACCGCCTTGATCAGCACGGGATAGCCAACCGCCGCAGCCTCCGCCGCGAGCCGCTCCGGCGACTGGTCCTCGCCGAGATAGCCCGGCGTCACGGGCACGCCCGCCGCGATCATCCGCTCCTTGGCGGCATCCTTCAGCCCCATGGCGCGGATGCTATCGGGCTTGGGCCCGACCCAGATAATGCCGGCATCGATCACCGCCTGCGCGAAGTCGGCATTCTCCGACAGGAAGCCATAGCCCGGATGGATCGCCTCGGCCCCGGTGTGCTTCGCAGCGGCGATTATCTTCTCGCCGACCAGATAGCTCTCGCGCGCCGGGGAGGGGCCGATATGCACGGCCTCATCGGCCTGACGCACATGCAGCGCCTTGGCATCGGCATCCGAATAGACCGCGACGGTGCGCACGCCCATCGCCCGCGCGGTGCGGATGATCCGGCAGGCGATCTCGCCGCGATTGGCGATGAGAAGGGATTTCAGCAAGATCAGCCCTCGCAACCCGTGGCGCGCGCGGTCCAGGTGATGTTGACGATCTTCCAGGCGCCGGCTTCGCGGACCAGATCGAAATGGTCGACGCCGCAATGATGCGCCTTGCCGTCGATCAGGAAAATATAGGGCGCCCAGACCATCGCGATGTCGCCGTCGATCTCGATCGCTGGGTTGCTGATGCGCTCCTCATATTTCTCCGGGCCGGGTTTGACCCCGGCGGCGAACTCCGCCCAGCTCATATGGCGGACGGTGCGTGTGCCGTTCGGCGCTTCATTGGCCACGGTCGCGCCGCCCTCGCTACGAAGCTGGGCCAGGATCGCCGCGGAATCGCGTGCGGCCAGCCCGGCGAACAATGCGTTGATCGGCGCCATCACCGCGCCCTCGTCAGTGCCGGGGGGCGGCAGGCCGGTGCCCTTCGGCATCGGCTGCATCGGCGTGACCTGGGCGAGAAGCGCAAGCATCAGGGACATTCACAGGACTCCATGGAAAGGCGTCGTCTCGACGGTCACGATGATATTCCGAGCTCATCGTCCATCGATTCCCAGACGAGGAAGAGCGGATGAGCCGGTTCGTACGCAAAGGCGGCAAAGGCCGCGATCACTTCGTCGATCGTGAACAGCGTGCCACCCGCTGGCCTGACCGCCCGGAAATGGTGAACCGGATCCTGCGATTGCCGTTCGATGACGTAGCCATCGCCCTCGCAGGCGGTCTGCATGTAATCGCCATCCGACAGGGTCAGGATCGCGAAGCTGTTCCTGCTGTCCGGTGCGAGGATACGCAGTTGCGCATCCAGCGTCGCGGCATTGGGCCTTGGGAATACCAGGCCGTCCTCGAGCTCGAATTCCATCGCTTACATCCTGAACACGCCGAACGACGCCTTTTCCGGAATGGGCGCATTCAACGTCGCCGCAAAAGCCAGACCAAGCACATCGCGCGTCTGCGCCGGATCGATGATGCCGTCGTCCCACAGCCGCGCCGTCGCGTGCCAGGGATTGCCCTCGTCCTCATATTTCTGGCGGATCGGCGCCTTGAACGCCTCGGCCTCTTCCTCGGTCCAGCTCTCCGCATCGCGGTGCACCGTCGCCAGGACCGAGGCCGCCTGCTCGCCGCCCATCACGCTGATCCGGCTGTTGGGCCAGCTGAACAGGAACCGCGGCGAATAGGCCCGGCCGCACATGCCGTAATTGCCTGCGCCGAAGCTGCCGCCGATCAGCACGGTGATCTTGGGCACGCTCGCCGTCGCCACCGCGGTGACGAGCTTGGCTCCATGCTTGGCGATGCCCTCAGCTTCGTAGCGGCCACCGACCATGAAGCCAGAGATATTCTGCAGGAACAGCAACGGAATGCGCCGCTGGCACGCCAGCTCGATGAAATGCGCGCCCTTCACCGCGCTCTCCGAGAAGAGCACGCCGTTATTGGCGAGGATCGCGACCGGCATGCCCCAGATATGCGCAAAACCGCACACCAGGCTCGATCCATAGAGCGCCTTGAACTCGTGAAACTCGGACGCGTCGACCAGCCGCGCGATCACCTCGTGCACGTCATAGGGTGCACGGACATCGGACGGGATGATCCCGTACAGCTCCTCCGCATCGAACTTCGGCGCCCGGGGTTCCACCAGCGCGATGTCGGGTTTCCGGTTCTCGGGCAGCGTGGAGACGATGTCGCGCACGATGGTCAGCGCATGCTCGTCATTCTCGGCGACATGGTCGACCACGCCGGACTTGCGGCCATGCGTCTCCGCGCCGCCCAGCTCTTCGGCCGAGATCACTTCGCCCGTCGCCGCCTTCACCAGCGGCGGGCCGGCGAGGAAGATCGTGCCCTGGTTGCGCACGATCACCGTCTCGTCGGACATCGCCGGCACATAGGCGCCGCCCGCGGTGCAGCTGCCCATTACGCAGGCGATCTGCGGAATGCCCTTGGCCGACATGGTCGCCTGGTTGAAGAAGATCCGCCCGAAATGGTCGCGGTCGGGGAACACCTCCGCCTGGTACGGCAGGTTGGCGCCGCCCGAATCGACCAGATAGATGCAGGGCAGGCGGTTTGCCTCGGCGATCTCCTGCGCGCGCAGATGCTTCTTCACCGTCAGCGGATAATAGGTCCCGCCCTTCACCGTGGCATCGTTGCACAGGATCATCACCTGCCGGCCGGAGACCCGGCCGATGCCCGCGATCACGCCGGCCCCCGGCACCTCGTCGTCATACAGCCCGTTCGCGACGAGCTGCCCGATCTCGAGCAAGGGCGATCCCGGATCGAGCAACCGCTCCACCCGGTCGCGTGGGAGCAGTTTGCCGCGCGACGCGTGCCGTTCGCGACTTTTCTCGGACCCGCCAAGCGCCGTCCGCGCGACGTCGGCACGGAGTCGCTCCGCCAATGCCCGGTTATGCGCTGCGTTGGCGCGGAAGGTCTCGCTCTCCGGCGATAGCTTGGTGTCGAGAGCCGGCGCGCTCATGATTTCATCCTCATCTTGGCCCCTGACTAGACAGCGATCGCGCGAATGGGAAGCGACGCTCGCGGCATAAGTCTCTGTGCGGCGGCGCGAGGAAGCGGCGGCGTTGGTATCTGGTGTAACCGAAAACACGGGTGTATCCCCCGCGCCATACACCTTGGAGAGGTCTATCACATGAAGCGTTCAACGATTTTTCTCGCTGCCCTGCTCGCCACCACTGCCTGCACCCAGAGCGCGACCACGCCTGTTGCCGGCACCGCGATCGGCGTCGACGTGGCGGGGCTCGACAAGGCCGTCAAACCCGGCGACGATTTCGACGAATATGCCAATGGCGGCTGGCGCGCCAAGACCGAGATCCCGGCCGATCGGTCAAGCACCGGCATCTTCCTTCAGGTGTTCAACATCGCCGAAGGCCGTAACGCGCAGCTGATCGCGGAAGCCGCCAAGGCCAATGCCGCCGCCGGCACCGACCAGCGCAGGATCGCCGATTTCTACAATGCCTATCTCGACACCGCCGGCATCGAGAAGCGCGGCCTCGCCCCGATCAAGCCCGAGCTGGACGCGATCGCCGCCATTGCGGACAAGACCGCCCTGGCCAAGGCCCTCGGCGCCGATCTTCGCGCCGATGTCGATCCGCTCAACGCGACCAATTTCAAGACCGAGCATCTGTTCGGCCTGTTCGTCACCCAGGCGCTCGACAATCCGGGCCAGACCGTGCCGTATCTGCTTCAGGGCGGCATCGGTCTGCCCGAGCGCGACTATTATGTCTCGGCCAAGCCCGACATGGCGCAGGTCCGCACCGCCTATAAGGCCTATGTTACCAAGGTCTTCACCCTGGCCGGCCTGAGCGATCCCGCCGCGCGCGCCGACCGTGTGATGGCGCTCGAGACAAAGATCGCCACGGCGCATGCCGGCTATATCGAGAGCCAGGACGTCCATAAGGCGAACAACCCGTGGAAACAGGCGGACTTCGCGAAGAAGGCGCCGGGCCTGGACTGGAACGCCTTTTTTGGTGCGGCGGGCCTTTCGGGCCAGCAGGACTTCATCGTCTGGCATCCCGCCCCCACCGCGAAGCTCTCCGCCCTGGTGGCGAGCGAGCCGCTGGAAGCGTGGCAGGACTGGATGGCCTTCCACCACATCAACACCGTCACGCCGGTGCTGCCCAAGGCCTTCGACGACGCCTCGTTCGACTTCTATGGCAAGACGCTGAGCGGCACGCAGCAGGCGCGGCCGCGTGACAAGCGGGCGATCGCCGCCGTGAACAACAGCCTGGGCGACGCGGTCGGCCAGATCTATGTCGCGAAATTCTTCCCGGCCTCGTCCAAGACCGACATCCAGAACATGGTGAAGAACATCCTCGCCGCCTTCGACAAGCGCGTCGAGAATCTGACCTGGATGGCGCCTGCGACCAAGGCCGAAGCGCGCAAGAAGATCGAGACGATGCGCGTCGGCGTCGGCTATCCCGAGAGCTGGCGCAATTACGGGTCGCTGGAGATCAAGGCGGACGATCCGCTCGGCAATCTGCAGCGTGCGCGCCTCGCGGAATACCGGCATCAGCTCGGCAAGATCGGCAAGGCGCCGGACAAGGGCGAATGGTGGATGACGCCGCAGACGGTCAACGCGGTCAATCTGCCGCTGCAGAATGCGCTCAACTTCCCGGCGGCGATCCTTGAGGCGCCGTTCTACGATCCCAAGGCGGACGCGGCTGCGAACTATGGTTCGATCGGCGCGGTCATCGGGCACGAGATCAGCCACAGCTTCGACAACACCGGCGCCGAGTTCGATTCGAGCGGCAAACTGCGCAACTGGTGGACCCCGGCCGACTTCGCGCATTTCAAGGAGCAGAGCGCGGCGCTTGCCAAGCAGTATGACGCCTATGAGGCGCTGCCAGGCCTTCACCTCAGCGGCGAACAGACGCTGGGCGAGAATATCGCCGACGTTGCTGGCCTGACCGCGGCGTACGAGGCGTACCGTGCCTCGCTCGGCGGCAAGGAAGCGCCGGTGATCGACGGGCTGACCGGCGATCAGCGCTTCATGCTCGCCTTCGCCCAGAGCTGGCGCGAGAAGACTCGCGAGAAGTCCACGCGTCAGCAGGTCGCGACCGACGGCCATTCGCCGGGCCGTTTCCGTGCGCAGACCATTCGCAACCTCGATGCGTGGTACAAGGCATTCGACGTGCAGCCGGGCCAGAAGCTGTATCTGGAACCCAGTGCGCGCGTGAAGGTCTGGTAAAAGGACGGGAAGGGCGGACCATGTTGCTGATCGGACAATATGATTCGCCCTTCGTCCGCCGCGTCGCGGTGACGTTGAAGCTCTATGATCTGCCCTATCGCCACGCGCCGCTGTCGGCGTTCGGCGATGTCGAGGAGATCGCGCGCTACAACCCGCTGCGGCGCGTGCCGACCCTGGTCTATGAGGACGGCGTCGCGCTGACCGACAGCGGCGCGATCGTCGATGCGCTCGACGAGATGGTCGGCCCCGAACGCGCCTTCCTCACCCGCCGCGGCGACGATCGCCGTGCCTTGCTCCGTACCTGCGCCTTCGCCGCCGGCGTCGCGGAAAAGGCGGTCAGCCTGGTCTATGAGCGTGCCTTTCGCGACGGGCACAAGATGTGGGTCGAACGCTGCCGTGCCCAGGTGATCGACACGCTCGACCTGCTCGAACGCGAGCGCGCGGCGGCGAAGGACCCATGGCTGCTCGGCGAGACGATGAGCCATGCCGACGTCCTGCTCGGCACGATGCACCGCTTCGTCAGCGAGGCGCTGGCCGATCAGTTCGTCATGGATGGCTGGGTCGCCCTGGGGGAGCACGCCGCGCGGTGCGAAGCGCTCCCCGAATTCGCCGAGGCCTGTCAGGCGTTCAAGCTGACGATGCCGGATCAGGCAGCATAATAGCCGGGCTGGTCGATATCGCTCAGCAGATCCGGGCCGGTCGGCTCCCAGCCGAGCAATGACCGCGTGCGCGCGCTCGATGCCGGAATATCGGCCCCGGCGAAATCGGCGAACCAGCCGAAATGCTCCGGTGTACGCGATTCGACCGGCACGCCGAGCCGCCGCCCGATCACCGCGGCGATGTCCCTGAACGCGACTCCTTCGTCGCCGGTCGCGTGATAGGCGGCCTCGGTGGCGCCCTGTTCGAGCGCCAGCCGGTAGAGGCGCGCGGCGTCGAGCCGGTGTACCCCAGGCCAACGGTTCGCCCCGTCGCCGATATAGGCGGACACGCCTTTCTCGCGGGCCAGGCCGATCAGGAACGGGATGAAGCCGTGGTCGCCAGTGCCGTGCACCGACGGCGCCAGCCGGATGGAGGCGGCCCGCACGCCGCGCGCCGCCAGAGCTATCGCGGCGGCCTCGGACCGGCGCGGGTAGGAGGGGTGCGACGCGGGCAGATCCGCCTCGGTCGCGACCCGGCCCGGCGCGAGCAACGCAAAGCCCGAGGTGACGAGCAACGGCCGGTCCGACCCCATCAGCGCGCTGCCCAATGTCTCGATCGCCAGCTGGTCCTGCCGCGCATTCTCGGCAAACCGGGAGAAATCATGGTTGAACGCGGTGTGGATCACGCCGTCCGCCGCCGCCGCGCCGCCGCGCAGAATATCGAGGTCGTCGAGCGTCCCGGACACGATTTCGGCGCCGGCCGCGGCGAGCGTCGCTGCCTTTTCCGCGGACCGGGCCAGTCCCGTCACCTGATGGCCGGCACTAACCAGTTCCTCGACCACCGCCGACCCGACCCAGCCGGTGGCACCCGTTACAAATACGCGCATCTGCTCATCTCCAGCATTTCGACCCGTCTATTGTCGTGATCGCTCTTATGCAGGTAAAGTAGTGACATTATCCTGGTATAAACACTAACTGGATGCGCCACGATGTCCGACGACAATATGCTCGGCACCTATCTCCGGAACCGGCGCACCAGGCTCGATCCCGCCTCGTTCGGGTTCGCCGGGCGGCGGCGGACCGCGGGGTTGCGCCGCGAGGAAGTGGCGCAGCGCGCCAATATCAGCCCGACCTGGTACACCTGGCTCGAACAGGGGCGCGGCGGAAAAGCTTCGGCCGAAGTGCTCGACCGCATCGCGACGGCATTGACCCTGACCGAGGTCGAGCGCGAGCATCTGTTCCTGCTCGGTCTCGGTCGCCCGCCCGCGGCCCAGTATCGTGGTAGCGATTCGATTACGCCGCGCTTGCAGCGGCTGCTCGACGTGCTGACCTGCAGTCCCGCCATCGTGCGCACCGCGACCTGGGACGTCGTCGCCTGGAACCGCGCCGCGGCGGTCGTGCTCACCAATTATGGTTCGATCCCGCCCGGCCAGCGCAATATCCTGCGCCTGATCTTCTGCGACGATCGCGTCCGCGCGGCGCAGCCGCAATGGGAATCGGTCGCCCGTTTCGTCGTGAGTTCCTTCCGGATCGACGCCGCACGCGCTGGCGCCGATGCCGAGGTCGCGCCGCTGGTCGAGGAACTCTGCCGGTCGAGCCCGGAATTCGCCTCGATGTGGCAGGACAATGAAGTGCGGACCTATGGCGACGGGACCAAGCATCTGCGCCATCCCCAGGTCGGCCTGATCGCCCTGGAATATTCCGCCTTCGCGGTGGACGGCCGGCCGGACCTCAGCCTGATCGTCTACAACCCGGCGACGCCGGACGACCGGGCGCTCATCCAGTCCCTGGTCGACGGATGGGAAGCGCCCGCCACGGAATCCCGCGCTGCCTGGGCATCCTGACCAGCGTGGCGATTGACTTGGCGCGGGCACTCGCTCACCTATCGGTCGTCGCACGGGAGAGATCGGCTTTGGCCGGCGCCGAAGGAGCAACCGCCCCGGAAACTCTCAGGCAAAAGGACCGCGCGACACAGACACTCTGGAGAGTGGTGCCACGGCACCCGCCGACGGGATAGCGATCTCAGGCAAAGGGACAGAGGGGGCATGCAACGGCGCGCACAGCGCCTGACAGGAGCATGCCTCGGTGACCTCACCTCTCGCGACCTCGACTTTTCCGGACCCGCGCTTTCGCCCGATCAGCATCGCCGAGATGTTCACCATCGGCATCGGCCCCTCCAGCTCGCACACGGTCGGGCCGATGCGCGCGGCGGCGGATTTCGCGCGGACCATCCTGGCGTTGCCGGAGCGCGCGACCAGGGTCGGCTGCAGCCTCTATGGTTCGCTTGCGCTGACCGGCATCGGCCACGGCACCGACGTCGCGGTCCTGCTCGGCCTGGCCGGCTGGGAGCCGGAAACGGTCGATCCGGAAACGGCGGCGGCGCTGGTCGCCGGGTTCCGCGCGGACAATGCGCTGCCGCTCGGGCGAGGAGGCGGAGAGGGCGGCTATCCGGTGGCGCTGGACGGCAAGGGCGGGATCGATTTCCATCCCGAACGCTTCGAGCCGGAACATCCCAATGCTCTCGATCTGACTGCCTGGTTCCCCGACGGAACGTCGCAGACGCTGCGCTATTATTCGGTCGGCGGCGGCACGATCCGGCGCGGCGGGGAGCGGCCGGAGCTTGGCAATGTCGCGGTGCGCCATCCCTTCACGTCGGGTGACGAGCTGCTGCTGGCGGCCGAGGCAGAGCATATCTCGATCAGCGAGCTGGTTCGCCGCAACGACACTGCCTGGCGCACCGCGGCCGAGACCGACGCGCTGCTCGACGGCGTCGCCGATGCGATGCGCGCCTGCATCGATCGCGGCATGGTGAAGGGTGGCATATTGCCGGGCGGCCTCAACGTGCGTCGCCGCGCCAAGGGGCTGCACGAAGCACTGATCTCCCGCTCGGAACGCGGCGCTCCGTCGCATACCATCCAATGGGTTAGTCTCTGGGCGCTGGCCGTGAACGAGGAGAATGCGGCCGGCGGTCGCGTGGTCACCGCGCCGACCAATGGGGCCGCGGGCATCATCCCCGCGGTGATCCGCTATTACGAGACGTTCGAGGGCCCGGCGACGCGCGAGGGCATTCGCATCTTCCTCTCGACCGCGGCGGCGATCGGCATGCTCTACAAGACCCGCGCCTCCATCTCGGCGGCGGAGATGGGCTGCCAGGGCGAGGTCGGCGTGGCTTGCTCGATGGCCGCCGCCGGCCTCGCGGCGGTGCTCGGCGCCACCAACGCCCAGATCGAGAATGCCGCGGAGATCGGCATCGAGCATAATCTCGGCCTCACCTGCGATCCGATCGGCGGGCTGGTCCAGGTGCCCTGCATCGAGCGCAACGCGATGGGCGCGGTGAAGGCGATCAACGCCGCCTATCTCGCGCTCGACGGGGACGGCACGCACATCGTCAGCCTCGACCAGGCGATTGAGACGATGCGCCAGACCGGCGAGGACATGCGTTCCAAATACAAGGAAACCAGCCTGGGCGGTCTCGCCGTCAACGTGGTGGAGTGCTGACAGGCAGTTGGATCAATAGGTGCAAGGATCAAACCGTTCGTCCTGAGTAGGGGCTGAGCGAAGTCGAAGACCCGTATCGCAGGACAGTTGGAGCGCATGACGCCTGTTCTTCGATACGCCATTCGACAAGCTCAATGGCTACTCAGGACGAACGGAAGGCGGTATGGGTTTCGGCTCTACACCTCGAGCCGCTCGTCAATAATCCCTCGAATAGCGCAGGTTGATCGCGGTCCCGTTCGATCCGCCGGTCTGGCTCAGGATGCTCAGCGCCTTGGACAAGGCGATCTCGATCTGCGTCGCGGTGAAGCCGCGCGTGTCGGTGACGATCTCCACATAGATGTCGTTGGAGATATATTTGCCCGCGGCGACGGAGGTTCCGCGCCCGGTCGCCTCGTCCGCGCCCAGCACGCGCAATCGATCGATGCCAGAGGCGGAGCGCAGCTTGCCCAGCGGATTCAGCCCGCCGCCCGAGCCGCGCAGCGAATTGAGCGCGGAGGCGAGCTGGATCGCCTGCATCGGCGACAGCTCAGTGATCGAGTTGCCGAACAGGATGCGCGAGAGCAGTTCGTCCTGCGGCAGGCTGGGCGAGGAAGTGAAGGTGATTTGCGGGTTCTGCGCCCGGCCACCGATATTGATGGTGATCGCGGTGCCGGAGAGCGTCGCCGTCGCCCGCATCGACAAGCTCGGGTTCGTCACCGGGCCGCCTTCGAAGCGGATGATGCTGTCCTGGTCGAGATCGAAACGCTTGCCCGCGAAATTATAGGTGCCGCGGACCAGGTCGACATTGCCGATCACCTCCGGCGTGGCCGAGGTGCCGCCTACCCGCAGGTCGGCGCTCCATTCGCTTTCCAGCCCCATGCCGCTGACGAACAGCCGATTGTCGGCACGGATGCGCAGGTCGAGCTTGAACAGGCTGGGCACGCCTGCCGCAGCTTCGGCCGCATCGCGCGCGGCCTGGGCGCGGCTGGTGCCCTTGCGGCGCACGCCCTGCAGTTCGGCGACTTCGGCCGCGCCCTGGCGGATGATCTCGTACCGCACTTCGGGCAGGTTCAGGGTGCCGGAGATCAGCCCGCCATTCGCCTTGCTGTTGGTGACGGCGATCTCGCCCGAGACCGTCGCGCCCAGCGCGTCGCTGCGTGCGAGCTGCGCATTGCTCAAGGTCACCCGGACATCGATCGGGAAGCCCGCATCCGAGCCGAACCCGACGTTGCCGCGTGCTGAGACGGTGCCTTTGCCGGCCCGGCCGGTGAACTCGCTGATCTCGAACCGGTCGTTGGTGAAGCGCCCGGTCAGCTTGATCGCGCTGATGCGGGTGCCATAGGTCTCGTTATCATAGGCCAGCGCATTGGCACGGATCAGCCCGGTCAGCTGCGGGCTGGAAATCCGCCCGGAGAAATCGGCGGCAATGCCGATCTGTCCGGTGAGCGTCTGGTTCGCCAGGCCTGACAGGCTCCACAGCACATCGGCCGGACCGTTATAGCGGATGCCGCCGCCGAGCGGGGCATCCATCAGCGCGGTCATCCAGTCGCCGCCGCCGACCGGCTGCAACCGCACCTGCGCCCGCCCGATCGTCGCACCGCCGCGCTTGATCAGCGCGGCGAGCGCGCCGCCTTCGGGGCGGAGCGTGCCGAGCGCCGAGATGTCGACCGGGGTGGACACGACCGCCGCGCCGGAGCGGGTGAAGCTACGGATGTCGACGCGCAGGTCGGCGCGGGGCACGCCCGATCCGGCCTGGACATAGTCCAGGCTGCCGGTCGCCCGGCCGCCGATGCCCGCGCCGGCGGCAAAGGTGTTGAGGATCGCGAGATCGAAATTGTCGAAGCGCGATTGCAGCTCGAGCGTCTTGCCATAGCGACCGGCCACCCGCACCTGCCCCTGCGGCACGATGATCGCGACCGGCGCGAGCACATAGATGCCGTGCTCGTTCCGGATTATCGCCGGCTGGGCGAGGTGGAAGGGCACAGTGCCTACCTGGCCCTGCGCCGCGACCCGGTACAGGTCGGGCGAGAGCTGGGCGTTGGCGGCGATGCGGAAGCTCGCGCCGCTCTGGCCATTGGCGACGATCTGCGCGGTGCCGCGCCCGCCCTGGTAATTCACCTTGGCGCGCGCCGCCTGGAGGAAGAAACTGCCCTGGCGCACGCCGGCGAGCTGGACATCGGCGAGGATCTCCGGCGCCCTGGCGTAGAGGGTGATCGTCGCCTCGACGATCGCACGCTCGATCACCAGCTTGGCTTGGCCGGGGATATGCGCGCCATTGGCCCGGGCCGAGACCTGCGCGCGCTGGATCTTGCCGACCGCCGACAAAGTGACGGTGCCGGTGATGCCCGACCCATTGGCGGTGAGCTTCCCGATGAACGGCCCGGCGGGCGCCTGGCGGACGGTGCCCGCGAAACCGACCCCGGCGAAGCGCGCGCGGTGGATGTCGATGGTCAGCGGCCCGCCACCGGTGCGGATCAGCACGTCCGCGTTGAACGGCCCATAAGGCGAGCCGCCGGTCGCGACCACGGCATAGCCGGTCCCGGTTCCGCGGATCGTCGCCACGACATCGCTGAGCTGCACGCCGACATTGGGCCGGCTCGCCCGCAGCTTGATCAGCGGGCGCTCGGCGGTGCCCGATATGGCGACCGCCAGCGGGCCATATTGAGTCGAATGGCCCTGCGCGGTGAAGGCGATGCGGCCGTCGGGCACATAACTGCCCTGGCCGCCGGTGAGGCGGAAGCTCGGCGCCGCGACCCGTAGGTTCTGGACCCGGAACACGCCCTTGGGATCGAAGCTGAGATTGCCGACGATCACCGCGCGTCCGCCCAGGAAGTTCTGAACGCCGGCATTGTCGAGCTTCACCGTGGTGACGCCGAACCTTCCCTTCAGCCCGAAGCCGCCGGACGGGACAGTGACCAGGTTCATGTCGGTCGTCAGGTTGATGATGCCGACGCCGTCGATCCGGTAATCGTTGATCCGCCCTTTCAGCCCGGCGCGGTAGATGCCGGTCGACAGGTCGGCGACGACGATCGCGGTGGCATCGATCTGGGGCGAACGGATGCGCAGATTGTCCGACAGGATCGTATCGCCGGAGATCGCGAACGCGCCGTTGATCGTCACCTTGGTCAGCAAGCCGCCGGCCGCCGCGTTCAGCCCGGTGACGCGCGCGATCCGGCCGGTGACGGGCACGATGATGCGGTCGGCATCGACCCGGCTGCGGCCTTCGGCGTAGAGGCCCTGCACCACGGTCTTGTCGAAGCCGATCGCCGCCGCGCTGATCTTGTAGTCGACCAGCGGCCGGACAAAGGCGCCGTCGAGCCGCAGCGACGCGCGCACGTCACGGCCGTTGAGGTTCGGCGCGATCGATCCGGGGGTGAGCAGGCTCGCCTCGACCTGCAATCCCTCGAAGCGGCTCTGCGCCAGATCGATCATGCCGTTCGCCGTGACCGCCAGCCCGTCGGACTTGACCGACAGCTTCGTGTTCGCCCGCCGCTGCGCCAGGGTCGTGGTCAGGTCGACCAGCAGTGCCGGCGCGGTCAGCCGCTCGACCGGCCCGGCCAGGATCAGCCCGGGATGAAGCGGCCCGCGCGCGGTGAAGGTGCCGTTGCGTGCCGTGAGATCGAGCGCGGCCAGCGGCTGGCCGCCGAGCAGCGCCTGCGCCTTGCCCTGCCAGGACGACCAGCTTCCCCGCCCGTCGATCCGCGCGACGAGCGGCTGTTTGAGGCGCGCCATGCCCGCGACGATCCCGCCCGCCGGCGCGTTGAGCCGCGCATCGACGATCAGCCGATCCTTGTCCGGCACCGCATCGAGCACCAGCGCGAGCCGGTCGCCGCCGTCCAGCGCGGCTGCATTGCCGGTGATCTGCGCGCGGCCATCGGCGATATGCGCGACGGCATCGAGCGTCATCAGACGCCGCGTTCCGGTGACGGGCGCGCCGAGCACCAGGCGGTCGACCTTCAGTCTGCCGATATCGATGTCGATATCGGGCAGGGTAGGCGCGTTGGGGTCGCTCGGCACCACTTTCAGTTCGGGCAGGCGGGCAAGGGTGATCAGCGGCGCACTGGCGGACCGAATATCGGCATGGTTGCGGATGAAGGCGAAGGGCCGCCAGTCGAGATCGACTCGCGGCGCGGTGGCGAACACGCCCTTGGGATCGCTGATCTTCAGGTCGCGGATGGTCAGCTTGCCGTAGAGCGAACCCTCCAGCCGGCCGAATTCGACCTTGATGCCGGACGCCGTCTCATAGCCGGTCAGCTTGCCAGCGAGGAATCGCCGGCCCGGATCGGTATTGAGCGCGAACACCGCCAGCACGGCGAGCGCGAGCAGAGCCGCGACGGCGATCGCCACCCATTTGGCGATCCGCCCGACCGGCAAGCGGCGGCGCGGCACCACGGTTTCGACCTCGGTTTCGGCCATCAGAAGGCCTGCCCGATCGAGATATAGATCGCGACCTTCGCTTCACCCTTGCGCCGGCCCAGCGGCGTCGCGACGTCGAACCGCACGGGCCCGAAATTGGTGTAGTAGCGCGCGCCGATGCCGACGCCGTAGCGCAGGTCGCTGAACTTTGGTTGAGTCGAGGCATAGGCCTGGCCCACATCGAAGAACGGCACGATGCCGTAGTCGCCGAAGCGGTACCGCGCTTCGATCGCGCCCTCGACCAGACTGCGTCCGCCGACCGGATCGTTATTGGTGTCGCGCGGGCCCAGCTGTTGATAGCCGAAGCCGCGCACCGATCCGCCGCCACCCGCATAAAGCCGCCGCGACGGCGCGATCGCATCGCGCGGTGCGCCGGCGATCGAGGCGACCCGCACGCGCCCGGCCACCACCAGGCTGTCCGAGACCGGGTAATAGGTGCTGCCGTCCACCTGCGCGCGGACGTACCGGTAGTTGCTGCCTTCGGTCTGCGACGTCTCCGGGCTGATGCGGACCATCGCGCGGAAACCCTTGGTCGGATCGAGCAGGCTGTTCGTGCTGTCGAACGCGAGTTGCCCGTTCAGGCCGAAAATACCGTAATTCTGATAGGCGCGCGTGCCGCTGGCCGGCTGGAACGTGTCTTCGCGCGACCCCAGCAGTTCGAAGCCATAGGCCCAGGTCCAGCGCTTCTGCCAGATCGGGGTGGAATCGAGCGAGATCTTGCCGTTGATGCCGATCGTCAGCGCCTTGTACGCGTCGAAATCCTGCCGATCGGCCGTGATGCCAAGCAGCACCGTCTTGTCGCGCCGCCCGGCATTGGCGCGGCGGAAGGTCGCGGCCACGCCCTGCTCCTGCGTGCCCGCGGTGCCGGTGAAGGTCAGCGATCCTTCCGGGCGGAACAGGTTGCGATGAGTCCAACTCGCCTCGAGCTTGATGCCTTCGCCCGTCGAATAACCTGCGGTCGCGGCCAGGCGGCGGGGCTTGCCGGCATTCTGGGTGACGAGCAGGTCGACCACTTCGGTGCCGTCGGCCGCCGTCCGGCCAGTCTGGCGCGGCTCGACCGCGACGCTGTCGAACAGGCCGGTCGCGACCAGTGCCTCGCGCAAGTCGTTGACCTTCCGGTCGTCATAGAGCTGGCCGGGCTTGAAGCGCGCGAGGATGCCGACGTGCTTCGCGTCGAAGGCGAGCTTGCCCGTCGTCGAATAGGTGCCGAACGAGGAGCGCGGCCCAGTCTCGACCGGCAGCGTATAGGCGCCGAGATGACTCGCATCGTCCAGTTCGATGTCGCGCTGCCCGACCTTGACGAAGGGATAGCCCTGTTGCGGCAATTGCAGCGCGACGCCGCCTTCGGCGGCCTCGATCGCGCTCGCGACGATCGGATCGCCGGTGCGCAGGGCGAGCGCGCTGCGCACCAGACCCGGCGGCACCGTCTCCGGCCCTTCGATGACGATCGAGCCGAGCGTGTAGCGCGTGCCGGGCGCGGCGCTGATCGTCGCGGTGACTCGCCCGGGCTGGTTCTGCACCGGCTCGACCAGCGAGGAGGCCACGCCGTCATAATAGCCCTCGGAGCGGAGCAGGCGCTGGGCGAGCCCCTCATCCTCCTTCGCCCGTGCGGCAATCACCGCGCCATTGGCGCCCTTGCCGTCGCCCTTGTCGAGCGCCGAGAGCGCGCGGAACGGGCCTTCGAGATTGACCGCGTCGAGCCCCTCGACCTTTACGGAGTAGCGCAGCTCGGGCGGGGTGTCGGCAATCTCGGTCTGCGTCGTCGCGGGCGGCGGCTCGACGTCGAAGCCGGCGAGCGGGGGCAGGGGCTGGGTGAGCGCCGGATCCTCGGCGGTGGGCGCGGCGACGGTCTGCGGCGCGGCGGGGCTCGGCGCCGTCGGCTGGGTGGCGGGCGCGGCCGGCATTGCATCGATGCTCTCGATCGGCGCCAGCGGCTGGTTCAGCTCCCCGTCGATCGGCGGCAAGGCTTGCTGGAACTGCGAGTCCGGGATGATCGGATCGCTGCCGGCGGGCGCGGCGGTGTCGGTCTTGGCCGCCTGATCCTGCTGGTCCTTGCGCGCCTGCTCGACCGGATCGGGGCGGCGCTGTGCGGATACAGGCTGCGTAACGGCATACAGGCTAGCCAACAGGACTAAGCTTGAGCTTGAACGCAAAACAGCCTGTCCCCCGGCGCGAATGAATAAAATACCTGCCCTGCGGCGCCTATCGGGCGGGTTGCGTGTGGTTCAGGCACAACCCGGCCATCCCGGCCCCTGTCCTGCTTAACTGGCCGGCAGCCCTAGTGGTTCCCTCCATACGTCGAACCTGCGTCTCCGGCCGTCCCTCATACCAAGGCATGACTCGAAATTTTCCCCGCGCCGCTCACTTGAAACGGCGAGGTGGCGGGCTTATTAGTTGCCGCAGCAACCATTGCCGGAGCAACGACGTGCCGATCTACACGCACGATGAGTTCAACCCCGACATCTCTGTCGGCTATCTGACCAAGCGCATCTTCCAGGCTGCGCAGTTGGGGCTCGAGCCGATCTTCGTCGCGGAGGATGTCACGCACCTGCAATGGTCCGCGCTGGTGTCGATCTGGCTCGCCCGCGGCCTTACCTGTCGTGCGCTCGCGCACGATCTCGGGCACGACAAGGGTGCCACGACGCGTCTGGTCGACTCGCTCGAGGAGCGCGGCTTTCTCGCGCGCGACCGGGACGAAGGCGACCGGCGCGTGATCAATCTCGTGTTGACGGAGAAAGGTCAGCAGGTCGCCGAGCGCTGCATGCACGGCGTGGTCGATCTGTGGAACGGCTGGCTTGCCGACTGGTCGCCGGAGGATGCGGCGCAGCTGATCGGCCATCTCCAGCGGCTGCGGACGACGCTCGAGGCAAGTGTCGGAGACCCATCATGCGCCTGACCGCCCTGGCGCTTGCCACCACCGCCTTGCTGGCGGGCTGTGCGATCCCCGCGTCGCGGCCCGAAGTCGCACCCATCGCCGATTCCGCGCTTGGCCTGACCGCTGCTACCGACGCCGTCTTCCCGGCGATCGCCGATGACTGGTGGCGTTCCTTCGGCGATCCGCAGCTCGACCGGCTGGTCGCCGATGCCCAGGCGGGCAATCCCACGCTGGATGCGGCGCTCGCGCGCGTGCGTCAGGCAAGCGCGATCCTCGCCAGCCAGCGCGCGGACGATGGTCCGAACGCCGCATTCGACGCCCAGGCGCAGGTCGCCCGTCTCAGCGGCCGCTACCAGATCCCGCCGCCTTTCGCCGGCACCACGCGGTTCATCGGCCAGGCCCAGGCCGGGTTGAACTGGAACCTCGACCTTTTCGGCCGGCAAAAGGCCGTGATCGCCGGCGCCCGCGCCTCGACCCGCGCCGCGGTGCTGGATGCGACCGCGGCACGCCTCGCGCTCGCCGGGTCGGTCGTGCAGACCTATATCGAGCTCGCCCGCGCCGAACGCCTCGCAGCGCTCGCGCAGCAGACCATCGCCACCCGCCAGGGCTCGCTCCGGCTGGTGCAGGTCCGCATCCGCAACAAGCTGGCAAGCGATCTCGACGCGCAGGCGGCGCAGACTCTGCTCGCCCAGGCGCAGCAGGCGCTGGTCCGTGCGATGGCGCAACGCGAACTCGCGGCGAATGCACTCGCCGCGCTGGCCGGGCGCGGCGTGGATTATCCCGCGACCATCGCGCCCGCACGGCTCCAGCTCGATGCGGCCCTGCCGCTGCCGGCAACGATCCCTGCTGACCTGCTCGCCCGGCGCGCCGATGTCGCCGCGTCGCTGGCGCGGATTGACGCGGCCTCGCAGGGCCGGCTGGCCGCGCGCCGTGCTTTCTACCCGGACGTCAATCTGTCGGCGCTGGTCGGTCTGCAGGCGATCGGGGTGGGCAATTTCTTCAACGCCGATGCCGGCACGGTGGGCGGCGGCGCCGCGATCCATCTGCCGATCTTCGACAATGGCCGGTTGAGCGCAGGCCTCGCGGGCGCCACTGCCGGGGTCGATGTCGCGATCGCCGACTATAACGAAAAGGTGGTTGGCGCCGTTCGCGAAGCCGCCGATGCGCTCACCCGCATCCGCAGCCTCGCCGAGGATCGCGCGCGCCAGGCCGAGGTCGTGCGCGGCCTCGCCGAGACCGGACGCCTCAACACGATCCGCGTATCGAGCGGGCTCGAATCCCGCCTCGGCCTTGTCGACAATGACGTGCGGCTGCTCGACGCGCAGCAATCCGATGCCAATCTCGCGGCCGATGCCGCCAGCCAGCGGGTCGCGCTGGTCATGGCGCTGGGCGGCGGCTTCGATCCGAAGGACCCGAAATGACCAAGATGGAAAAGATCGAAGTGCCCGCCGAGGCACCGGCCGCTCCCGAGCCCGCCGCTCCTCCGGCGCCGCCCGTCCGCGGAAACCCCAATGCGCGTCGCCGCGGGCTGACCATCCTCGCCATCCTCATCGCCATCGCGGCGATCATCTGGGGCGTATTCCATTTCGTGCTCGCCAAGCCCGAGCAGGAAACGGATGACGCCTATGTCGCGGGCGACGTGGTCTCGATCACGGCGCGCGACCCCGGCACTATCCTCGCCATCCATGCCGACAATACCCAGACGGTGCGTGCCGGCCAGCCTTTGCTCGATCTCGATCCCGCGACGGTGGATGTCGGCCTCGCCGCTGCGGAAGCCGAACTCGCCCGGGCGGTCCGCTCGACCCGGTCGGACTTCTCCAAGCTGAATGAAACCGGCGCGGCCGTCGGCCAGGCCCAGGCCGAGCTTCAGCGCGCCCAGAACGACCTCTCGCGCCGTCGCGGTGCGGCCGCCGAAGGCGCCGTCTCGGGCGAGGAACTCAGCCACGCCGCCGATGCGGTAAAGGTCGCGCAGGCCAATCTCGCGCTCGCGCGCAGCCAGCAGGCCCAGTCGCGCACGGGCGTGCAGGGCACCACCGTCTCGACCAATCCGGCGGTGCTCGCCGCGATCGCGGCCTATCGCCGCGCCGCCATCGCGCACAGCCACATGCACATCACCGCGCCGATCGACGGCGTCGTCGCTCAGCGCACCGTCCAGCTCGGCCAGCAGGTCGCGGCCGGCACGCCGCTGATGGCGGTCGTCCCGCTCGACCGCGTCTGGATCGACGCCAATTTCCGCGAGACTCAGCTGAAGGACATCCGCATCGGCCAGCCTGCCACGGTGACCGCCGACATGTATGGCAGCGGCACGGTCTATCATGGCCGCGTCATCGGCCTCGGCGCCGGCAGCGGCAGCGCCTTCGCGCTGCTCCCGCCGCAAAATGCCAGCGGCAACTGGATCAAGGTGGTGCAGCGCCTGCCGGTGCGCATCGCGCTCGACCGGGGCGAACTTCAGCGCAATCCGCTGCGCGTCGGCCTCTCGGTCAACGCCACGATCGACACCGCGGACGCCAGCGGCGCGCGCGTCGGTGCGCCGGCGCGGCAGGTCTATCATGACGGCGCGTCCGATGGCGGCGACCCCAGGGTCGAGGCGCGCATCGCGCAGATCATCGCGGCGAACCGCTGATGTCCGGCGCCGCCCAGGCGCCGCTCCGGGGCGGCGCTTTAGCCTTGACCGCGTTCGCGCTGGCGCTCGGCACCTTCATGCAGGTGCTCGATTCGACCATCGCCAATGTGTCCCTGCCCACCATTGCCGGCAATCTCGGCGTCAGCAGCGACAATTCCACCTGGATCGTGACGGCCTTCGCCGTCGCGAACGGCGTGGCCGTGCCGCTGACTGGCTGGCTGATGGGCCGCTTCGGCGTTGTGAAGACTTTCAGCGTCTCGGTGCTGCTCTTCACCTTCGCCTCCTTCCTGTGCGGCATCGCCTGGGATCTGCCCTCGCTGATCGGCTTCCGCATCCTGCAGGGCGCAGTGTCGGGCCCGATGATCCCGGGCAGCCAGGCGCTGCTGATCGCGATCTTCCCGCCGCAGAAACGCTCCACCGCGCTCGGCATCTGGTCGATCACCACCCTGGTCGCGCCGATCATGGGGCCGATCCTCGGCGGCTATATCTCCGACAATTATCATTGGAGCTGGATCTTCCTGATCAACGTGCCGGTCGGCCTGTTCTGCGCCTTTATCTGCTGGCAGAGCCTGCGCCGGCGCGAGACGCCGACGCGCAAACTGCCGATCGATCAGGTCGGGCTGATCCTGCTCGTCCTCTGGGTCGGCTCGCTGCAGATGATGCTCGATCTCGGCAAGAATGACGACTGGTTCAACTCGACCCGCATCGTGGTGATGGCGGTCATCGCGGTGATCGGTTTCGCCGCCTGGGTGATCTGGGAACTGACCGATGCCAACCCGACGGTCGACCTGACCCTGTTCAAGAACCGCAACTTCCTGTTCGGGTCGATCGCCTTCTGTCTCGGTTATGCGGTGTTCTTCGCCAACACGCTCATCCTGCCGCTCTGGCTGCAGACTCAGCTCGGCTATACCGCGACCTGGGCGGGTCTCGTCGCCGCGCCCAGCGGGCTGGTGGCGGTGATTCTCACGCCCTTCGTCGCCCGTGCCTCGGGCAAGGTCGA
Source organism: Sphingomonas sp. P2_B6 (assembly GCF_056404755.1). Lineage (NCBI taxonomy): Bacteria > Pseudomonadati > Pseudomonadota > Alphaproteobacteria > Sphingomonadales > Sphingomonadaceae > Sphingomonas > Sphingomonas sp. P2_B6. The sequence goes on along the minus strand of NZ_JBFUDK010000007.1, from coordinate 116,545 downwards.
TGCGCGCATCCTCGCCTCGATCTCCTTCGTGGCGTTCGGCATCTCCTATTATATGCGCGCCGGCTACACGACTGGCGCGAGCGAATGGGATTTCATGCTGCCCCTGCTCGTCCAGGGCGTGGCGATGAGTACCTTCTTCCTGGCGATGATCACCATCTCGCTCGACGGCATCCCGCCGGAGCGCATCCCGTCGGCGTCGGGCATCTCGAACTTCGCGCGCATCACCGCGGGCAGTTTCGCCGCCTCGATCACCACCACCGCATGGGACCGGCGCGAGGCGCTCCACCAGAGCCATTTGTCCGAAGCCGTCGGCAGCGGCGCGCCGTTCCAGGCAGCGCGCGACGCGCTCCACGGTCTCGGCCTGACCGACGTCCAGGCGGCGGGGGCGATCACGCGGCAGATGGTCGGGCAGGCCTATCTGCTCGCCTCGACCGACCTGTTCCGCCTCTCCGCCTGGCTATGCGTTGCGCTGACCTTCATGGTCTGGCTCACCCGCCGCCCACAACCGGCCAAGGGACCGGTCGCGGCGGACTGACGGCGGTCAGATCGCCTGGAACCCGAACTGCTCGATCTTTTTCAGCAGGTCGCGGTTCCGGGGGAGCTGCTCGCGCATCCGCGCTGCCATGCGCGCATTCTCGTCGATCAGGCGCGCCGCGCGCTGCCGGGTCGTCGCCGTCTCCAGCGGATTGGCCTCGGTCTCATAGCCCATGCCGTACAGCACATATTGGTAGCTCGCGGCCGGGAAGATCTCGTCGAGCCGGTCGAATTCCTCGAAGAACCAGGGCGGCTGGTATTTCCACAGCTGCATCAGCTCCTGCAGCCGCTCCGGAATGCTGGAAGGCGCGACATTGTCGATCCAGAAGGGCGTGTCGCGCCGCTTCGTCAGCACATAATGCAGCTTCAGGAAGTCGATGATCCTGCCCCAGCGATAATGGCAGGTCTCGTTGAAGCGCTTGGCGACGATGTCCATCACCTCGCGATTGGCCGGCATCTGCTCCGCGATCAGCTTGGCCGACAGCTCGACCAGCACGATCGCCGAGGATTCGAGCGGCTCCATGAAGCCGGCGGCCAGCCCGACCGCGACGCAATTATTCTTCCAGAAGGTCTCGCGGTGCCCGGCACGGATCGGGATCTTCCGCGCGGTCAGTCCCTCCGCCGCCGGGCCGATATAGGCGCGCAGCTCGCGCTCGGCGGTCTCGTCGTCGATATGCGCGCTCGAATAGACATGGCCGGTGCCGCGCCGCGTCGGCAGGCCGATGTCCCAGATCCAGCCGGCCGATTGCGCGGTCGAGATGGTATGCGAGGCGATCGGCGCGTCGGGGTCGTCGAACGGCACCTGCATCGCGATCGCGGTGTCGCAGAACAGCACGTCCGAACAATCGCGAAAAGGGACGCCCAGCGTCTTGCCCAGCAGCAGCGAGGCGAAACCGGTGCAGTCGACGAACAGGTCGCCCGGGATGTCGCCCGCCTGTTCGGTGGAGAGGCTCAGGATATCGCCATTCTCGGCCTGGTTGACCGTCGTCACATCGGCCAGCACATGCCGCACGCCTAGGGTCGTGGTGCAATGCCGCTGCAGGAACGGCGCGAATTTTCCCGCGTCGAGATGATAGGCGTAATTGGCGACCGCATCATATTCGGCGGTGGTGATCATCTTGGGGGCAAGGCCGGCCTCGCAGATCGCTTCCTGCGGGCAGACCGCGTCGCTGAAAGTCCGGCCATGGCCGTCCTGCAGCCAGTGCGGCACCAGGTTCACTTCGCTGAACCCCTGGGGCAGCATCAGCGGATGGTAATAGGCGTCGTCCTCCGCGCCTGTCGTCCATTTGGCGAATTTCGCGCCCTGCTTGAAGGCGGCGTCGCATTCGCGGAAGAAATCGGTTTCGGACACGCCCATCTTCTGCAGGGTGGTGCGCATCGTCGGCCAGGTCCCCTCGCCGACGCCGATGATCTTGACGTTAGGCGATTCGATCAGGGTGACGCTGACGTCGCCCGCCGCGATCCGGCCCTTGTGGCGTGCGGCGATGACGCCCGCGGTCAGCCAGCCGGCGGTGCCGCCGCCGACGATGACGATATTGCGAACCGGACGAACCATATCAGTCGGCTACTTTCTTCGCTGTGGCCCGGGCTGCCCCTAGCATGAAAGAAAAGGGGGCCGCCAACCTCGACGGTCGACGGCCCCAGGGGATGCGACCCTCTTAGTAGTGGAAGCGCACGCCGGCCGTGATACGCCGGCCATAGCCGTACGCGGTCAGCAGCTGGTTCTTGTACCGGCCATGCGTGCTGTAGGTCTCGTTGGTCAGGTTCAGCGCTTCGGCGAAGATCGTGAACTGCTTCGTCAGCTCATAGCTCGTGCTGAAGTCGATCTGCGTGCTCTGGTTCACGAAGGTCGGTTCGGCGCCGAACCTGCCATTGTTCTGCGCCTGGCCGAACTGGAGCAGATATTCGTCACGCCAGTTGACCGCGACACGCGCCTGGAAGCCGTATTTGTCGAAAAAGCCAACGAAGTTCGCCGAATTGGCCAGCCCGGTGACGGCGAAGCCGCTCTGGGTGAAGTCGTTCGGATCATAGGGCTTGTTGGTATCGACCAGGGTCGCGTTCGCGTTGAAGCCGAAGCCGCTGTCCCCGAACACGTGCTGCCAGGCGATTTCGACACCCTTCACCGTCGCGTCGGGTCCGTTGACCCGGGCCGAGACGGAGAATTGCGCCGGCAACCCGGTGGTCGGATCGATCACATTGTTGATCGGCTGGCGAGTCACGCCGGCAACGATGAAGTTGCTGACGTTCTTCACGAACAGATCCACCGCGAAATAGGAGTTGCGCTGGTAATACCATTCGGCCGTGAGGTCGAAATTCTCCGACAGATACGGACGCAGCGTCGGGTTGCCGCCGGTGGCCGTGAAGGCACCGATACGCTGGCCGCTGCCCACGTTGAGAACCGGGGTCAGGAAGCCGAGATTCGGGCGAGTCAGCGTGCGCGAGGCATCGAACCGGACGTCGAAATTGTCCGTGAGGTTCAGCTTCATGTCGATGCTCGGCAGCAGATAGGCATAGCTGCTCTTCGTCGTCACCGGCTGGCTGGGCGAGAATCCGACCGACAACAGGGTGGGATCGCCAATGCCCTGAGTCAGCGTCAGCGGCACTTGGCCTACGCCGCTCGAGGTGATGTGAGTGACTTCCTCACGGGCACCCGCGTTGAAGTTGAACTTCATGCCGGCGATCTCGGTTTCGAAGCTGGCGCGGACGAACGCCGCCCAGGTCTTCTCCGTGATGACCTGCACGCTGGCCGGGTTGAGCTTGACGTCGAAGGTGCCCTTGAAATTCGGGCCGACCTGTCCGTCCAGATAGTTGAACCCCGGGATGTTCTTGGTCTGCGGGTTGCCTAGGCTCGTCAGATAGGCCTGATAGTCCGCCGCGGTGTACCGGAGCAGCGACGGCGGCAGATTGCCCGTATAGCCCGGCAGGAAGTTGGCGGTGCTCACCGTACCCTTGAACAGGCTCGCGGGGAGCAGAACGCCCGTCGTGCCACCCGAGGGCGGTCCATAGCCCGCATAGGCCTGCCAGAAATTATTGGCGAAGGTGTCGCTGGTCTGGATCTTGAACTGATCGTCGAGATAGGTCCCGCCGAACTTGATCGAGAAATCGTCCTGCTTCCACTCGCCCGACAGCCGGGCCTGCTTGACGGTATCGGTGTTCTTGTTCGCCGTGTTCACGGTCACATGCGAACCGATGACCGAGGTATCGACCCAGCGCGCTTCGTCGCCGTTCACGCCGTAATTGTTGAGCGTGGGAATCGAATTCGTGCTGTCGCCGGCAATGACGATGCCGAGCGACGGGCCGATGCCGAAGCCATAGCCGACGTCACCGTTGCGGCTGTTGACCCGGCCATCCGGATTGCGCCAGCCCTTGGCATAATTGGCGTCGGCTTCGACCTTGAAGTTGTCGGAGACGTCCCATTTCACGTTCAGGCCGGTCTGGCTGGTCTGCCGGACGTCGCTATTGGTGGTCGCGTTGAAATCGGTCTGGGTGCCGGCCTGCGTGAAGTTGGTCGGCACGCCGTTGCTGTCGAGCGTGACGTTGCGCAGGCTGCCCTGGTTGAACCAGATGCCGAACCCGAACGAATCCTGGTTGATCGACTGGCGTGAGAAATTGCTGTCGAGCGACACCAGGACCTTGTCGGACGGCTGCCATTGCAGGGCGAGGCGTCCGTCGATGCGCTCGTCCTTGGTGTAGATCTGGCTCAGGCCATATTGTTGTTCGAACGCGCCGCGCACGCTGGTCAGGTTGCTGGCGGGCGTGGGGACGCCCTGGGCATTCGCCGTCGCGGAGGTCGGCGCGCAGTTTTGCGCCGTGCTCCCGGCCAACTGGCAGGGGGCGAAATAGGCGAAGCCGAAGCCGTTGATATAGGCCTGGTTCGTCTGGGTATCGTGGCGGGTATAGACGACGTCGGCGAGAATGCCGAAGGTGTCGTCGGCGAAGGTGTCGCTGATCAGGATCCCACCGGTCGGAACGACCTTCTTGGCATATTCCTGGTACGATCCCGATGCGCTGGCGGCCAGCCGGAAGCCGGGATGGTCGAACGGCTTGGGCAGCAGGATGTTGAGCGTCGCGCCGATCGAACTCGCGCCGACCGAGACGTCCGGGGTCTTCATCACGTTCAGCTGACCGACGAAATCGGCGCCGACGGTGCTGAAGTCGACCGAGCGTCCGCCGTTCGTCGTGGGAACGCGGCGGCCGTCATAGAGCGTCTCGTTGAAGTCGCCGCCAAAGCCGCGCACCGTGATGCCCGTGGGCTCGCCGCGCGCGCCGTCGCGCTGGATCGACACGCCCGGCAGGCGCTGCAACGCCGCCGCGACGTTCGAATCCGGGAATTTGCCGATGTCTTCCGCCGAGATCGCATCGAGAACGCCCACGGCATCGCGCTTGATGTCGAGGTTGCGCTGGAGCGACCCGCGAATGCCGGTGACGATGATGTCCTCGTCAGGCGATGCCGCCGCGCCCGCGGCAGGGCTGTCCTGCTCCGCCGCTGCCTGCGCATAGGCCGGCGCCGCCATCATCGTAATTGTCGAGGCGCCGAGGAGCAAAAGGCTGCGTATCGGCAGCGCGCTCCCCTTGCCGGTTCTCGTGCCCACCCTGTTCATGGTCATTCTTCTCTCCTGCCTAACGTCGTTTCTGGTTCGGCGCCGGCACATTTCCGGTCGGCGCGTCCTCGTCGGCGCGGATCACTGCGAACCACGCCCCATGCCGCGCCGGGTCCTTCGGACCCGACGACACATTTCGTCACGATGATGAGTGGAGCCCCATTCATCCTCTCCGTGATGAGGTCGCGCCGTTACGCGCCTCACCGATTTTGATATCCTATATGCGTTTTCGCATATTCTATATCCTATAGTGGTAGCGCGAACATTTTTGTCGGGCAAGCGCCATATTTGCCACATTTCCGCCGTTGTCAGGCTGGCTGCTGATCGGTTGGAGCACGGGAAAGGGGGCATTTATATCGGGAATGGATCTTGTTTGTGCGCGCTATCATCCGTCATTGGCTTCGCGCATGGCGCCAGCTATCATCGCGCAGGGGAGGCGCATGTCGGCTGCGACGGGCCATCTCCAAAACGGATAGGTCAACCGTCAGAGAGCGGTGCGGCCATGGGAAGGCGTCTGACTTGATGAGCAATATCGTGCCATTGGACACGGTCGCCCACCGCGACCTGCGCATCGATACGATCGCTTCCCCGCGCAACGGCGACGGCACGCATCTCGTTCAGGTCATCCTGCGCGAATTCGCCTTGCTCGCGGTCGATTATCCCATCCTGTTCGGCAAGCAGTCGGACACCGGCGCCTTTTTCTGTGCCGCGATGCTCGGTTTCGACGAAGGGGAGAATCTGTTCCTGAAGCCGGGCGGCGGCATGCACGGTTACCGGCCGCTGAACCTGGAGCGCGAACCCTTTTTCGCGACCGAGACGGGCCTCGCGGTCGATCTCGACAGCCCCCGGGTGAGCGCTTTTGGCGGCGAGCGGGTGTTCGACGATGGGGGAGAGCCGACGCCCTATCTGCAGCGCGTCATCGCCACCTTCCGCGAATTGCGCCCGGGCCTGGACGAGACGCGCGCGTTCATCCGGACGATGCTCGACCTCAAGCTGGTCGAACCGATCGATATCGATGTGAGCTTCGACGACGGCACGAAGAGCAGCGTGGCGGGCGCCTATACCATCAATCGCGATGCACTGGCCGATCTGGAGGATGCGCGGGTGGTCGACCTGTTCCGGCGCGGTTATCTCCATGCCGCGTCGCTGATGCTCGGCTCGCTCAATCAGATTCCGTCGCTGGCGCGTCGCCGGAACGACCGGCTGACCGCGCTCGCCCCGGTCGGAGCGTTCTGAACCAGCCATGCCCGCCGTTGCGGAATATCCGGCAGAACTGCTCACCGATGCCGCGGCGTTCCGGCGGGATGTCGTCGAGCCGTGCCGCCCGGTCCTGTTGCGCGGGCTGGTGCGTGACTGGCCGGCGATCGCTGCGGCGGCCGAAGCGCCGGCTGCTTTCGCGCGCTACCTCGCGTCGTTCGATACGGGCCGCGAGATGGAGGCCTTTTTCGGCGCGCCACGCATCGCCGGCAAATATTATTATGACGAGACCCTGCAGGGCTTCAATTTCGAGCGTTGCCGGATGCGCCTCGCCGAGGCACTCGAGGCGATCCTGGCCGGCCTCGATCGGCCCGACGCCGACAGCATCTATGCCGGCTCGCTCTCGATGGACGATTATCTTCCCGGACTCGCTGACCGTAATCCGCTCCCCATGCTGCCCGGCGTCGGGCCGCGCATCTGGATTGGCCACGCCTCCAATGTCGCGGCGCATTACGACACGATGGACAATGTCGCCTGCGTCGTCGCCGGCCGCCGGCGCTTCACGCTGTACGATCCCAGGCTGATCGACAGCCTCTATGTCGGCCCGATCGACCGGACCATGGCGGGCCAGCCGGTCAGCCTCGCCGCTGCCGCGGCACCTGGCGATGCGCGCTATCCGAAGTTCGAAACGGTACGCGATCGGGCCCTGGTGGCCGAGCTCGAACCCGGCGACGCGCTCTATCTGCCCAAGCTCTGGTGGCATCAGGTCGAATCGACCGCGCCGTTCAACGTCCTGGTCAATTACTGGTGGGACGCGTTCGGCGCCGGGCCGGATGCGCCCTATACCACGCTGTTGCTCGCGATGATCGCCATTGCCGAACGGCCCGAGGGCGAACGGGGCGCCTGGAAGGCGCTGTTCGACCATTATGTCTTCCGCGAGAACGGCCATCCGCTCGCGCATCTGCCGCCGGAGCGGCACGGCATCCTCGGGCCGCTCCGCGACAATTACGGCCGCATCCGCGCTTATGTGATGCAGATGCTGCGCGGCTGAGCCTGGCCTCAGGCCCCAGCGACAAAGGCGACGAGATTGTCCAGCGTCCGGTCGGTGCCGAGATGCACGCCGATCTGCATATAGTGGTCGAGATGCTCGCTCGACTGGCACTGGATCTCGACGGTCATGCGAGTCCTGCCGGACGCCTCGACCAGCTTCACCCGCCCGACCGCGCCATTGGCGTCGAACACGATCAGATTGGGCGGCGTGATCTCCCGATACACGCCGGAAAAGGGCCGGTCGGGGTGATGTCGGCTGACGAAGCGGAAGGCGCCGCCGGGGCGCAGGTCGATCTCGCAGGAACTCAGGCGCTCGCCCGTCGGGTCCCACCAGCCGGCTACCTGCTCGGGCTGAGTCCAGGCGTCGAAGACGTGGATGGAGGGTGCGTCGAAAGCGCGCTCGAAACGGATCGTGTTCGTGTCGCGATCGATCGTGAAGCCGGTCGGGTTGACGAGATCGGCATCGGTGTCGGTGGCAGTGAACATCGGTCAGTCCTCCTTTTTCGCGGCCTGGGTGGCGAGGTGATGGTCGAGATTGTCGAAACGGCGCTCCCACAGGCGGCGGAACGGCTCGATCCAGTCGGCCATGTCCTTCATCGCCTCGGCGCGCAGCCGTCGCGGCCGACGCTGCGCATCGCGGCCACCCTCGATCAGGCCGGCATTCTCCAGCACCTTGAGATGCTTCGAGATAGTCGGCTGACTGAGCGAGAAGGGCCGCATGAGCTCGGAGACGGTCGCCTCGCCCAGGCTCAGCCTGGCCAGGATCGCCCGGCGGGTTGGATCGCCGAGAGCGGAAAAGACTGCGTCGAGGCTGGGGTCGGTTTGCATCGCCATTTGGCTATATAGCCAAATGGCGATGCATGAGTCAAGGCATCTGCCGGGCGCTGGTCGACTTCACCTGTCGATGCGGAAGCCGGTTTCAGTGCAGCCCTGGTACGGCCCGTCGCCCGCGCCGATCAGCACGGCGCGATCCTCGTCCTGGGCGAAGGCGACCCGCTTGGATCCATAACGGACGCCCACCGACGACGGGCGCTTCTCCAGCTCGTAGCTATACCCCTTGGTATCGATCCGGACCCTGTCCTTGGAGAAGGCCGCGGAAAAGGATTTGCCCGCGTCGCAGTCATATTGACGCTCGTCGGTCGAGCTATCGTCGCTATATCGCTGGGCGCAGGCGGCAACGGTCCAGCAGGCAAGCGTCGCGGCCAGGATCGCTGTCCCGCGCCGATAGCCACATCCTCGGTCAGCTGCCATTGTTCCCGATCACGATCGATACCGCCCGGCGATTGGCCGCATAGGACCCCTCGTCGGATCCGAGCGCCTCGGGGCGCTCCTTGCCATAGGAGATGGTGCGGATTCGCGTCGGCGCAATCCCTTCGGCGGTCAGGAAGGCCGCGGCGGCGCGGGCGCGGCGGTCGCCCAGCGCGAGATTATAGTCGCGCGTGCCCCGCTCGTCGCAATGGCCTTCGATCGAGAAGCCGATGTCCGGGTGCTGCCGCAGCCATTCGGCCTGCCGCGCCAGTGTCTGGCGGGCCTCGGGTTCGAGCGTGAAGGAATCATAGCCGAAGAGCACCCGGTCGCTCCCTGCCGCGGCAACCAGGCTGGCCTGCAGGCCGGACAGGCTGTCCGGCGCGGTATAGGCCTCGCCGGCGCCCGGCGCATAGCTGTTGCCGTCGACCGGCAGTTTCTTGCTCGCGCAGCCGGCAAGCATCGCGGCGCCGATCGCGGCGGTCAGGACCATCTTGTTCATCATTCTTCCCCCCAAGGGACAGCGTTCGCTCTCTCCCTAGGGCTGCGCGGGCAGGGAGCGTTACTATAGGTTTTTTATGCATGGACGGGTCGGCCGGGCGGCGCCTATCCCGATTGGGCGAGCACCGCCGTGCCCCCCGGCACGGACCCTCCTCCTGAAAGGCGGTGCTCCACCCACCACGGCGGCGGGCGGGCATTCGCTCCCGACAGGCCCGCCTCAGCCGCCGTGGACCAAACCCGGTGATGAGGGCAAACACGCTAGTCGATGACGGAATCTCCCACCTCGCTGCTCGGCACCATGCGCAAGGTGAAGCTGCATCTGAGCAGCGGTCAGTTCCTGCTCACGCTCCTGCTCGTCACCGTGTCCGCCACCGGTTCCTTCGCCGCAGCCCGCTATGGCGAGGTGGCGGCGGCGCTGGTCTTCGTTCTCGGCATTACCGTCACGGGCGCGTTGTGCGGTCTGGCCTCTGCGCTGATCGCCGCGCTGGTCGGCTTCCTGATCTACAATTTCTACCTGACGGAGCCGGTGCTGACCTTCCGGCTGGCGACGGGCAGCGACATCGCGCCGCTGGTCATCTTCAACCTGTGCGCCCTGGTGTCGGGCGTGCTCGCCGGCCGGCTCAAGGATCATGCCGAGGCGGCGCGGTCGAGCAATCTCCAGCTCAACAGTCTGCTCGAGCTGAGCCGCGAACTTCAATCCACCCAGCGCCCGGAGGATGTGGTCGCGACCGTCGACGGGGCGGCCCATGAAATCCTCGGCGCGCGGATTTCGCTGTTCCGCGCCGAGGGACGGACCGCGGTTCCGCTCGACCTGGTGGAGCGCGACGATCGCTGGCAGGCCCTGGCCCAGGCCTTGCTGTCGGGTCCGGCACTGACGCTCAACGACGGAAATCTCATCGGTCGCCGTCTCGAAGGCAGCACCGGCCTCCCCATCCTGATGATCGTCGAGCCGCTCCGCCCACGCGGGATCGAACCCGCATTCGTCGACGCGCTCGGCAACATGGTCGCGCTCGCGCTCGAGCGCGCGGCCCTGTCCGAACGGATGACCGAGCGTCAGGCCTCGGCCCGGGCCGAGGAACTGAAGACGGCGCTGCTTGCGTCGGTCAGCCATGATTTCCGCACCCCGCTGACCGCGATCTGCGCATCGGCCTCCAGCCTGATCACCTATGGCGAGAAGCTCGATCCGGAAACCTCGCTTCGCCTGTTGCAGGGCATCGTGGAGGAAGGCGAGCGGCTCAACCGCTACACCGCCAACCTGCTTGAGATGAGCCGGCTCGAAACGCGTGGAGAGCCTGCCTCGCTCCAGGTGCTCGGCGTGTCCGAGATGGTCGCGACGGCGATCCAGCGAGTCAGGTCGCGGGCCGGCGCGCGGTCGATTGCCCTGGAGGACCGGGCATCCGAGCTTCAGATCGCCGCGAACCCCGCGCTGTTCGAGCTCGTCCTGATCAACATCCTCGACAATGCGATCACCTATAGCGAGGACGGCACCCGCATCCGCATCGGCATATCCGGGGCGGAGGATATTTGCTGCATCGCCATCGCCGATGAAGGCTATGGCATCCCGGAACAGGATGCCGAGCGTGTGTTCGACCGCTTCCACCGCGTCGCGCGCAGCGAGGCGTCGCCGCGCGGCAGCGGTCTGGGCCTCGCCATCGCCAAGGGGTTCGTCGAGGCGCTGGGTGGCACCATCGGCGCGACGATTCCCGGCATCGAGGGACGCGGCACCTGCATCACCATTCGCCTTCCGCTTGCCATGGGGAGCGACCGCTCATGACTCATATCCTGCTTGTCGATGACGAGCCGTCGCTCATCGCCGTGCTTCAGCCCGTCTTGGGCGCCGCGGGCTATAAAGTGCGCGTCGCCTCCGATGGCAGCAGCGCCTCGCGCCTGGCCCTGGACGAGCGGCCGGACGTCGTCCTGCTCGATCTCGGTCTGCCCGACATGGACGGCAAGGAAGTCATCCGGCGGATTCGTGCGGCCAGCGCGGTGCCGATCATCGTGATCTCCGCGCGGCACCAGGAAGCGGAGAAGATCGCCGCGCTCGACAATGGCGCGGACGATTACGTCAACAAGCCGTTCGAGATCGGCGAGCTGATGGCGCGCATCCGCGCCGCGATCCGCCGCGGCAAGAGCCTGGAGAGCGAGCCGGAAACCTATTCGGGCGCTCCGCTCGAAATCAATTTCGCGGCGCGCCAGGTCAGGCTGGACGGCGATGTGGTCAGGCTTTCTCCGAAGGAATTCGATCTTCTGCGCGTGCTCGCGCTCAGCGCCGGCCAGGTGGTGACTCACAAAAGGCTGCTCGCCGCCGGCTGGGGATCGGAGGGTGCCGACAGCCAGTATCTGCGCGTCTATATCGGCCTGCTGCGCCAGAAGATCGAGGAGGATCCCAGCGATCCCCGGCTGCTGCTGACTGAACCCGGCGTCGGCTATCGCCTGACGCCGGGCGTGTGAGCGATGGTCGTGTTGCGCGCGCGTGACGAGCTGGGACGGAGCCGCCTGCCCGGGCTGGAGGCGCTGCATCATTTCTCGTTCGGGCAATATCAGGATTCCGCGCGCGGCCATTGGGGTGCGCTGACCACGCTCAACCACAATATCCTCGAACCGCGTGCCGACATGCCGCCGCACGCCATCGACGGCGTCGATATCCTGACGATCGTGCGCAAGGGCGTGATCGCGCATCACGTCAACATGGATGCCGTCGACCGGACATTGGCGGGGGAAGTGCAATTGCTCTGTCCCGGACGCGGTATCACGCATGCCCAGAGCAATCCTGGCGCCAGGCCCGCGGAATTCGTCGAGATCCGGCTGCGCATGGAAACGGTGCCGGAGCGTGTGCAGCGGCGCATCGTGAAATTCCCCAACCGCGCCCACACCGGCCGCCTCGCGCTCCTCGCCAGCGGCTTTCCGCAGGATCGCCTTGCCATGCCGCTGCAATCGCATGCGCGGGTGTTCGGCGCCCGCCTGCCGGCCAGGGGAGCGATCGATTATGCGCTCACCCGGTCGCGCCATGCCTATGTGATGGCGCTGGCCGGCACGGTGGACGTCAACGGCCAGGCCATCGGCCCGCTCGAAGGCGCCGCGATCACTAACGAAACCGCCATCCGCATCGAATCGCGCAAGTTCGCGGAGATATTGCTGATCGACACGCGCTGAGCGAGGGGTGGCCGGGTCGATCAATCGTCGGGGAACAACAGCGCCTCGTAGTCACGCGCACCATGAAGGACATGGATGACGGTCACGCGGTCCGGCTCCGCTCGATAGAAGATCAGGTAGCTGCCGTGCGCGCGGCGGCGAATGCCAAGATGCGCGTAACGGGGCACCAGTGGAAAGCCTTGAGGAAGGTCACCCAGTTGCCGCGCCTTGTCGAGCAACTCTCGTATGAAACTGCGGGCACGATCCGGATTGTCCTGCGCGATATAGTCGCCGATCCGCTCCAGATCGCCGAGCGCTTCGTCAGTCAGGACAACCTTCACCGCGCCTCGCGCGTTTCCGGCATCGACGCATATTTCGCGTCGAGCATCGCTGCTGCAGCGTCCAGGCTCTGGATTCGCCCGGCGTCAGCGTCGGCAATGCCACGCGTTATGGATGCGTCCAGCGCGGCAAGACGCGTCTCACGCTCGTGAATGAGACGAACCCCTTCGCGCAGGATTTCGCTACGCGAGTTGTAACGGCCCGTTTTGACGAGTTGGCCGACGAAATTTTCGAGATGGTTTCCGAGGTCGACGCTGCTGGCCATGGGGCATTCTCCAGGAACACTATATCGCGGATGGATAATAGTTATCAAGGCTGGGATCGATTCAACTCGGTCGAAATAGCTGCATGATGCTGCCGGCCGCGTGTTCCACAGGCAGCCACCGCGCTCTTTGACATGACCGACCGAAAAGGCGCCCCGTACGCCGCCTGCCCACCCTGCTATCGGCGTGGCGTTACGCTGTTATGGCGAAATTCTACCCTGTTCCGCAGAACAGGGTAGCTTCCAATAAGCATTTGATATTTATGCGAAATAATGCGTCCAAAATCCAACGTGACAGGGGAAAATTTTTCCCTTCCCTGCTTTTTCCCTGTTAACGGGCCGGAACAGGGAAAAGTGGAGCCTTCCGCCGTAGCGCGGCTCCTATGCTCGGCAGCGTCCTGCGCACCACGATCGCGACGCCCTTCGCATTGGGGTGCAGCCCGTCGGCCTGGATCAGGGCCCGGTTGCCCGCCACGCCCTCGAGGAAAAAGGGATAGAGCGGTGCGCCATGGCGCTTCGCAAGGCGCGGATAGATGCTCTCGAACGCGCCGCGATAGTCGGCGCCGAGATTGGGCGCGGCGCGCATGCCCATGACCAGCACCGGGATCTGCCGCCGCTTCAGCTCCGCCAGGATCCGGTCGAGATTGCTTGCAACCTGATCGGTCGGCAGGCCGCGCAGCATGTCGTTCGCGCCAAGCTCCAGCAGCACGAGATCGGGCTTCCGGCCGAGCCCGCGCAGGCCCCACAACAACCGTGCCCGCCCCTGAGCGGCGGTGTCGCCCGACACCCCGCCATTGCGCACCTCGGCATCGACCCCGGCTTGCCGGAGCGCCCGTTGCAGCTGCGGCACATATCCCTGGTCGGGCGGCAGGCCGAGGCCCGCCATCAGGCTGTCGCCGAACGCCCAGACCAGCTTTTTGGGCGGCGCCGGTGCGGCGGCGGTCAGCGCCAGCAACAGGCCGAGTTGGACAAGTCGGCGAAGCACGCCATATCCCGGGAATCGTGGCATCATCATCATCATCTTCCGCATCGGCCGGTATCCCGGATAGCCCCACACCTCCCGAAAGCAACGTGATCGTTGCCGCCGGGGTCACGCTGGCGCTCGGGCAACCGCCCGCCCGGGTCCAGATTCTGCACGGGATCGACCTGTCGGTCGCGACCGGGGACAGCGTCGCGCTGCTCGGGCCGTCGGGGTCGGGCAAGTCGTCGCTGATGGCGATCCTGTCCGGGCTGGAGCGGCCGAGCAGTGGCGCCGTCGGCGTCACCGGGCTGGATTTCGCCACGCTCGACGAGGATGCGCTGGCGGTCGCGCGCCGCGGCCGCATCGGCATCGTGCTTCAGGCCTTCCATCTGCTGCCGACCATGACCGCGCTGGAGAATGTCGCCGTCCCGCTCGAACTGGCCGGGGAGCGCGATGCGTTCGCGCGCGCCGCGGCCGAGCTGGAAGGCGTGGGGCTGGGCCACCGGCTCGACCATTATCCCGCGCAGCTTTCCGGCGGCGAGCAGCAGCGCGTCGCCATCGCCCGCGCGCTCGCCCCTCGCCCGGCCTTGCTGTTCGCCGACGAGCCGACCGGCAATCTCGACACCGCGACCGGCGCCGCGATCATGGATCTGCTCTTTGCGCGCCACCGCGATACCGGTGCGACCCTGTTCGTGATCACGCATGATCCAGCGCTGGCGGCACGCTGCGCCCGGGTGATCGAGCTGGCCGACGGCCGCATCGTCGCTGACCGGCGCCGCGCGTGAGGCTCGCCTGGCGGCTGGCGCTGCGGGACCTGAGACGCGGCGGGCGCGGCCTGATGCTGCTCGCGCTCTGCCTGTTCCTCGGCACCGCGGCGCTCGCCGGGATCGGCAGCCTCTCGGCCAGCATCCTCTCCGCGCTCGAAGGGCAGAGCAGGGCGATGCTCGGCGGCGACCTGCAGATGCGTATCTCGCAGCGCCGGGCAACGGTCGAGGAAAGCGCCGCCTTCGCCGCCCGCGGCCGCATGTCGGAAACGGTCGGCATGCGCGCGATGGTCCAGCCCGAGGACGGCGCGACGCCCACGCTGATCGACCTCAAGGGCGTAGACGATCGCTGGCCGCTCGTCGGCAGCTTCAGGCTCGCGCCCGGCGCCATCGCGCCGCGCCCGCACGGCCGTCAGGCAGCCATCGCGCCCGTGCTCGCTGATCGACTGGGTCTGAAGGTCGGCGACCATATCCGCATCGGCACCGCGCGGCTCGCGGTGATCGGCATCATCGGCGAGGAGCCCGACGCGCTGGGCGACGGCTTCAGCTTCGGCCCGCGCGTGATCGTCGACATGGCCGGGCTCGACGCGACCAATGCGGTGCAGCCGGGCAGCCTTTACGAGAGCCGCTACCGGTTGGCTCTGCCGCCCGGTATCGACGCGGAGGCGCTGGGCAAACGCCTGACTGCGCGCTTCCCGGGCGCCGGCTGGTCGGAACGCACCGCCGACAGCGCCGCCGGCGGGCTCCGGCGCGGCATCGCCCAGCTCGGCCAGTTCCTCCTGCTCGTCGGCCTCGCTGCGTTGGCCATTGCCGGGGTGGGGGTGGGCAGCGGCGTCAGCGCCTATCTCGCCGGCAAGACCCCGATCATCGCGACGCTCAAGGTGCTCGGCGCACGCTCCAGCACCATCGCCTCGATGTTCCTGATCCAGCTTGGCCTGGTCGCGGGTGCCGGCATCGGCAGCGGCTTGATCCTCGGCGCGGCCGTGCCGCCGATCGTCGCGGCCGTTGCCGGCGACGCATTGCCTGTACCGCCACGCCTCGGCCTCTATCCCGTGCCCTTGCTGAGCGCAGCGGCGCTGGGCCTGATCGTCGGCATCCTCTTCGCGCTTCCCGCACTGGCCCGGGCACGGAGTGTCCCGGCAGCGCGATTGCTGCGCGGCGCGGTCGCGCGCCGTCGCCTGCCGTCCTGGCGGGTGATCGGGGCGATGGCCGGGCTGCTCGTCGCGCTCGTCGCGCTCGCCGTGCTGACGGCATCCGATCCGATCCTGGCGCTCGGCTTCGTTGGTGCGATCGCCGTCCTCATCGTCGCGCTCTGGCTGATCGGCCTGGCGCTCCGGCGCGGCATTGCCCGGCTGCCTCGTCCCCGCCGGCCGCTGCTGCGCATGGCGCTGGCCAATCTCCACCGCCCTGGCGCTCAGACCGACCGGCTGGTGGTCGCGCTGGGGCTCGGCTTCTCGCTGTTCGTCGCGCTGGCGGTGATCGACACCAGCCTGTCGAGCGAGATGGCCAATGCCGCCCCGGCCAAGGCGCCGCGCTTCTTCGCGATCGATCTCCAGCCCGAGGATGCGGGCATCTTCCGCGCCGCGGTCAGGCGCGCCGCGCCAGACGCGCGGTTCGAGGCGACGCCGTCGCTGCGCGGCTCGGTCGTGGCGCTCAAGGGCCGGCGCGTGACCGATATGAAGAACCTGCCCGAGGATGCCTGGGTGCTCCGCGGCGATCGCACCATCACCTGGGCGGCGACCCTGCCGGCGCGCAATGCGATCAGCGCAGGAAAATGGTGGCCGGCTGGCTATCGAGGCCCGCCACTCGTCTCGATCGAGGACAAGGCCGCCGCGTCGCTCGGCCTGAAGGTCGGCGACGAGATCACCGTCGCCGTGCTCGGCGTCGACGTGCCGGCCCGCATCGCCGCGCTGCGCACGATCGACTGGAGCGGGCTCGGCCTCAACTTCGCGATCGTTTTCTCGCCCGGCCTTATCGAGGAAGCGCCGCACAGCCTGCTCGCCAGCGTCTATGCCCCGTCCGGCCGCGACGGGCAGATCGCGCGTGAGGTCGGCGCGGTCCTGCCCTCGGTCACCCTGATCCGCGTCGGTGACGTGATCGGCCAGCTCGGCGAACTGCTCGGCCGCATTGCCTTCGCCGTCCGTGCGGCGGCGGCGGTTACCGTCGCCGCCGGCGTGGCGGTGCTGGTCGGCGCGGTCGCCGCCTCGGCTCGCGCCCGGCGGATGGATGCGGTGATCCTCAAGCTGCTCGGCGGCAGCCGGGCTCAGGTGCTGGGCGTCCAGGCGATGGAATATGCGCTGCTCGGGCTGCTCCTCGCCGGCGTGGCGCTGGCGATCGGAACGGGGGCGGGGTGGTATGTCGTCGTCCAGGTCTTCGGCCTGCCCTGGGCGCCCGACTGGGGCGTGGTCGCGTTGACTCTCATGGCATCGGTCCTGGTGACGCTGAGCATCGGGGTCGTCGGCAGCCTGCCGGTGCTCAACGTGCGGCCGGCGCGGGCATTGCGGGAAGATTGAGGCCGATATGCAAGATCAAGGCCCGCGGCTATTTCGACTCATAGAGTGCAGTGTAAGCCATGCGCTCCCAGACATTGGCGGCATCCATCGGCGCGCCGGCCCGATTTCCCTCGAGCAACATTGCTTTCGTCGGTGTTCGGATGACGGTCAGCATCCTGAGCGCCGCGGCATAATAAGGCTCTCGTTCGCCATTCGGCATCGAATCCCATGTCGCATCGGCTTCGATGGAGGCAGCACCGCTGAGACTGGCGTGAATGCCGCGGGCAATCCGTTCAAGCATCGTCATGAAGAATATCCTCGGTTACCTCCTCTCTCTCATCATGACGGATCGACCTCCGCTTTGGCGCAATAAAACACGAGATATCAGCTCAAGGCAATTGGGGCATTTTGGGCGCCCAGGCAGCGCCGCGGCGCCGATCCGATGTCGCGCTCCCTATCTGCGATTGATTTTCCCTTTGCTGCACCGCCGTTGAAAGGGGAGAGCGGGGCCAGCCTGCACGCGGCAATTTTGGCGGCAGATTGCGTAAATATCATGTTAAAGTGAATGCTGCGCTGCAGGACGAGTCTTGAACAGGTAATGATTGCCTGCTTATGCTGCGCTCTCGAAAAGTTGATTCGAGGCCAGGCAGGGGGCCGGCGATGAATGTTGAGCTTGGTCTACGGTTGGAGCCTGCAAAGGTAGAAAACGGTTCCGGCACCGGCGCGCAGGGACTAAAGTCACGCCGCATGGTGAGGCTGCGTCTCCACGCTTTCCTGATCCTCCTCGATATGCTGTGCATCTATGCGAGTTTTGCGTTCGCGCGTCTCGTCTACCCTCCATTCGGCTCGCAATGGAGCGTGATTGGAACCACCATAGCGATCGTCTATCTCGGCAGCGCCGCCAGCGCGGGCGCCTATTCCGCAGACATAACCACGACACCGGAGACCGGGGTAAAGCGCGCGCTACGCGCGTTGGTCCTCGCGGCTGCCACTGTGCTGTTCGTCGCCTTCTATTTCAAATCGAGCCAGGAACTTTCGCGCCTTGCCTTTGCGATCGGCATTGTCGCCAGCGCCGTCAGCCTCGCCGGGACACGCACCTTCTTTCTGCGCCGCGCATTTTCGATACTTGGCGGAAGTCCCTATTCCATCGTCCTGATCGCGGAGGAGGCGCCGCGCCATCTGAATGGAGAGTTTTCCGGTTTCCTGAAATTGTCCGATTTCGATCCGGAGAGCAGTTCTCCCATCATGTATGACAAGCTCGGGACCGCCTTGCGCGGCGCCGACAGGGTCGTGCTGGACTGTGCGCCGGACCTCAGGCTCGCTTGGGCCAATGCCCTTCAGGGCGCCAACATCCATGCCGAGATCATCGTGCCCGAACTGTCCGATATGCGGCCACGAGGGCTGGGTCGTTTCGGCGCCGTGCCGACGATCATCGTCGCTCAGGGCCCGCTCGGGCTGTTCGACCGACTTGTAAAGCGCCTCTTCGATCTGGCAGTTGCGGGCACCGCGCTGATCTTTCTCGCGCCGCTGTTCATGATCGTGGCGATCGCAATAAAGATTGAGAGTGCGGGACCGGTCTTCTTCATTCAGTCGCGTATCGGACGAAGCAACCGGATCATCCGCGTCTTCAAGTTTCGTAGCATGCGCAACGAGGTTTGTGACGGCGATGGTGTTGCCTCCACGCGTCGCGACGATGACCGGATCACGACGGTCGGCCGCTTTATCCGGATGGTCAGCATCGACGAGTTGCCCCAGCTGATCAACGTCCTCCTTGGCAGCATGAGTATCGTCGGGCCGCGGCCGCACGCGCTTGGGTCGCGGGCCGAGGGCCAGTTGTTCTGGGAAATCGACGGTCGATATTGGCATCGCCATGCCGCCAAGCCGGGCCTGACAGGGCTGGCGCAGGTTAGGGGATATCGTGGCGCGACCAACGTCCGCTCGGATCTTACCGATCGGCTGCACGCCGATCTGGAATATCTCGGTGGCTGGTCGATCTGGCGCGACCTGAAAATTATCGCACTGACGTTTCGGGTCCTGGTGCATAGCAACGCATATTGATGGCAATTGCTTCGCTTGCTCCGATCGCCACGCTCACAGCTCGGAAGAAAGCACCGCCGACCTGACCTGACCGGGCGGCGGGCAATATAAAAGCTCTCGGCGAGCACTCGGCTCAGACTGACATCGCCCGGGCAAAGGCCCTTGTAATCCGCTCCGCGTGACTGTGAGTCATGTCTGGCCAGACGGGTAAGCGCAGCAGTCGGCTGGCGCTCGCCTCGGTTACGTCCATGTGATGCGCGGACTTGCCGAAACGACGGCCCGCAGGGGACAAGTGAAGCGGCTCGTAATGCGAGAGCAACTGGATGCCTTCCGCCGCCAGCGACGCCCGCACGCCTGGGCGTTCGGCAGGATCGGACAGTAACACATAATAGATGTGGCCATTATGGCCGCAGTCCGGCGGTATGATAGGGCGGCGTATTCGCCCGGCAGCCTCTAGCGGTTCCAGGGCATCGTGCAGCATTTCCCAGATTTCTACCCGCCGCGCTGTAATCTCGGTGACAGCCTCGAGCTGAGCGAGCAGAAAGGCGGCGGTGAGTTCGCTTGGAAGATAGGAGGAGCCGAGCCCCTGCCATTCGTAGCGGTCGATTTCGCCGCGTACCAATTGGGCGCGATCCGTGCCCTTTTCCCGAATGATCTCGCCGTCCCGAGCCATGGCGTCATCGGCCACAAGCAGTGCCCCGCCTTCACCCGAGACGATGTTTTTGGTCGCATGAAAGCTGAGCGCGCCCAAATCGCCGATTGACCCCAGTGCTTTACCCCGCCAGGTCGCGCCGACACCCTGCGCCGCATCCTCAATCACCATCAGCTTGTGATGTTGGGCAATGGCGATGATGGCTTCCATCTCGCAGGCGACCCCAGCATAATGAACCGGCAGAACCGCGCGTGTTCGAGGGCCTATCGCCGCCTCGATCCGTCGCTCATCGAGATTGAGCGTGTCTGCGCGAATATCGACAAATACTGGCACGGCGCCGCGTAGTGCGACAGCATTGGCCGTAGATGGAAAGGTGAACGAGGGCATGATGACCTCGTCGCCGGGTACGAGTTCGAGCAGCAGGGCCGCCATCTCCAGTGCGGCGGTACAACTATGAGTCAGCAACGCGCGTGGCGAATCGGTCAACGCCTCGATGGTACGCTCGCACCGAGCCGTGAAGGGCCCGTCGCCACAAAGGTGTCCGTCCTCCAGCGCCTGATCGAGATAAGCACGCTCACGTCCCGTCAGGTGCACGCGACTAAGCGGAACGTCGAAGCGGGGCAATCAATGAGCCCGGTTCAACTGCGCGAGACCAGGATCGTGCCGAGCATGATCAGGCAGACCCCGGCCACCCGTCCGCCATTGAGCGGTTCATCGAGAAGCCAGGCGCTCAGAACCATCACGACCACGAAATTGATCGAAAGGAACGGGTAAGCATAGGACAGATCCATACGTGTCATCGCTGCGATCCAGGCAAGCGAGGCTATCACGGCCGCCGCGAGCCCTGAGGCAATAAAGGGGTCGAACAGCGAGCCGACGACAAAACGCAGCTTACCCTCTACGTCTTCGGGCATCGAGCCGAATTGGCTGACACGCCACTTCAGCACGATCTGGCCGTAGGCTGTGAACGCTATTACCGTCAGAATGTAACCGAGATCGTAGATATTCCCCCTCACGCGCCGTCCCACCTTGCCAGTCCGAACCCGCTCCGGCCGAAATCGTTGCCGTTGTACAGCATGTAACGTGACCCGCCATGCTCGAATACAGAGGGGTAACAGACCATCGCCGAGTCCCAGCCTTCGCCCGATGGAAGGAGCGCTGCATCCCTGTCGGCCGTCCAGGTGCGGCCGTCCGGGCTGGCCGCATGGGCAATGTGGTACCGTTCGCCCATGGCGCCCAGCCGGCTGGCCCAGAGATGCCAATGGCCCCCGATGCGCAGGACGCTCGGTCGGGAATAGCCCGTGGTGAGCCCCGTGACGGGGCCGAGCGCCACGCCCATGCGCTGCCATGAGGTGCCGTCCCTTGATGTGGCGGCGTGAAGGGGGTGCGTGCGCGGTTCGCCCGGCTGCGTGCTTTCGTAGAGCATGACGGAAATGCCACCGGCATCTCGAAACGCGCATGGATATGAAAGGCTCAGCGGATCGAGCGCGACACCGGCTTCGAGTAGTTGTTCCACTGAATCCTCAAACCGTCCGTCGGCAGTGATGGCGATCCGTCCGATCGTGCCCCGCCACCGGCCCGCACCAAGCAGCGTCCAGCCCATGAGCAGCAGCCAGCGACCCCCGTCTTGGTCGAACCATCCGCCGATGCTGACGCCGTCGGCGCAGAAGGTGCCTTGTGCTCCCGGCAACAGGAAGGGCTCACGATGAAGGGTCGCGATTTCAAGCCTCGACAAGTCCACATCGACCGCGCCGATCGCTGATCGGTTGGTGGCATCGCGGCCATTGTAGAATATTCGCACCACATTGCGGCCGAGTGGTAGCGCAAGCGGATTGGAGGCGTGAGACGCCAGTGCCGGGTGCAAGGGCGGGTCAGGCGGCGTGAACAACTGCCCCAGGCGGCGCCATCCGCTCACAATCCCCGCAGCCGCGAGCTCGGCACCCGTGCCCGCTCCGTCGCCGGGCCCATGTAAACGCCATCGGACTCGCAGCTCGACAGAATCAGCGCGCCCGCACCGATCACGCAGCGCTCGCCGATGGCAACATTGTCGCGCACCGTCGCGCCGGCGCCGATGAAGCTATAGTCGCCCACAACGACGTTTCCGGCGACGCAGCAGGCCGAGAGGAAGCAATGGTCACCGATCAGGCCATGATGACCGATGTGAGTCCAGCTCCAGACGAACACGTCGGTGCCAAGTGTCGTGAAGGGCTGGATCGTCGAATCCTCAAGGATGAAGCAGTGCTCGCCGATCCGGTCGGGATGCGCCACCGCGGCGCGTGAACTGATATAGCGCGCCAGACGATAGCCGGATCCGCGCGCGGCGGCGACTTTCTCGGCGCGCAGTGCATTGAGCCGACTGTAGCTTAGCGCCACGAACATATGATGATCGGCCGCCGGAAAAGCGCGCGTTACTTCTTCGAACGGACAGACGGGAAGCCCGGCAAACTTGTCCGCCGCCATGTGCGCGCCGTCTACGGTAAAGCCCGTGACCTCGTGATCGCTGTCGTGCGTGAAATAATGATGTGCCAGCTCGGCGATCTGGCCAGTGCCGAAGATCACGAGCTTGCTCATGCGGGCTTCCGGACGATGATGGTGAACTCGTACAGGCCGTAATCGTGCAGCAGCGCGACGTTCCGTGAATAACGCCTCTTGCAGCGATCGAACAACGCCAGTGGGTCGGCGTAGTAGAGGTCGGGTCGGATGAGATTCGCGTCGGAGTAACGCGTCAGGCAGTTGAACGCGAAACCGCGCCGGC
Organism: Sphingomonas sp. P2_B6; assembly: GCF_056404755.1. Lineage (NCBI taxonomy): Bacteria > Pseudomonadati > Pseudomonadota > Alphaproteobacteria > Sphingomonadales > Sphingomonadaceae > Sphingomonas > Sphingomonas sp. P2_B6. The sequence continues at coordinate 94,023 of NZ_JBFUDK010000007.1, read as the reverse complement.
TGGTGGCATCGAGCGCGTCGAGCGTCGTCTCCACATAGGCGCGCCACTCTTCCTCCGATGCGTCCAGACGGACATTGAAGATGCCGCTCGCGATACCATAATCCGCCATGTGGTTTGGCTGCGCACCGATGGTGAAGCTAACGCCCGGCATCATGCCGATCCGGTCGCGAGCGGCCATTACCATGGCGTCGGCGATGTCGAAGCCCCGATAGTCGATTTGATGAGGGTGGTGCTCAGCCAGGTAATCGGCAAGCGCGCCATAGCCACAGCCCAGATCATTCACCGAAGCCGGTGCATCCGCATCGATAACTCGGCAAAGCTCGATAAAGCGTCGCTGCTGACCTTCCGAACCGTTCCAGTCAACGCCACGCGCGGTGGCGCCATGCTCGGCAAGGCGTCCAGTATAATAGCTCGCGACCTGATCGAGCGCCGCCGTCATCGCTTCAGTCCCACCTCCTCGTCGATGATGTAGAGCGGTCGTCCCTTCGTCTGGGCGAACACTTTGCCGACATATATGCCGATCACCCCCAGCGACATCAGAATGAACCCCGTACCGATCAAGATCAGGAAGGCGAGGCTCGTCCAGCCGGGAAGCGCCGTCCGGAAGATGGCGCGCCAGGCAACATAGCCGGCGAAGATGAAGCCGCCTGCAGCGAACATCGTGCCAAGCGCCGTGATCCAGTGGAGCAGCCGCGTTGATTGGAAGAACACGCCGTCGAGCGCGTGCGCGATCAGCTTGTGGAGTTTGTAGCTGCTGCGGCCCGCATGGCGCTCCGCATGCGCGTAGTCGAGATAGGCGGTTTCGAAGCCCAGCCAGTGGAGAATAAATTGATAATGCCGCTCCCGCTCGCCGAAGCGCAGATAAGCGTCGACGACCTTGCGCGAAAGCAGACTGAAACTTCCCAGCGAGGGATCGACCCGCGCGCCAGTGACCAGTCCCAGAAAATGGCCATAGCCGGCCGCCAGCATTCGCCGGATGGGCGCGCGACTCTGTGGCGTACGCCTGCATTGGACAATATCGGCGCCTACATCCATTTGCAGCATCATCGCGGGGAGCAGCGCAGGCGGATCCTGCAAATCGCAGTCCATGACGGCGACCCTGGCACCCTGCGCTGCAGCCAAGCCGGCAGTGATGGCGATCTGCTGACCGAAGTTGCGGCTAAATCGTAATGCGCGGAGCTGGGGATAGATGGCCTGGAGTGCGACGATCTGCGCCCAGGACCCATCGGGACTCCGATCGTCGATCAGGAGAATCTCGTATTCGCCCGCCAGGTCAGCCAGCGCCGCCGCGATCTGCCGGCATAATTCGGCGAGGCAGTCGTCACAGCCATAGACTGGCACGACGATGGTCAACGCGATTGGTGTGCTCACGCACGTTGCTCCAGCCGTAACGCCCTCGGTCAAGGCGCGCCGCATTTCATATAGCGCGCCGCGTCGGCCCCGCAGTTCGAAAGGAGGTCGAGTATTGTCACTGCGTGTTCGAACGGACCCCAGAGCTGAGGGTATTCGGCATAGCCGCCATAGTCGAACCATTCAACGCGGATCCCGGCTTCGGCGAAGTGGGCCTCGTCGAGATAGACGCGCGCGCCCGGGCCGCTGACATAGCGGTCGGCTCCGGACTGGACGCAAAGGTCCAGCAACCGCTCGGTCTTTCCTGCCGCAAGCTGGAAATCAGACGAGCTCCGGATGCGGGTGCTGATCCCAAGTTCGGTGCTGATGCGTTCGATCAGCGCGCGATTGAGCGATGACAGATGGCTGTGTCTGCTGCGCAGGATCGGCTCGAACCAGTCGAGTACGGCTGCGGCGTGGGGTGCTCTGGCATAGTTGGCGTCCAATGCGCGCAAATGCCGATCGATCCAGTCCAGCCCATCGACGCGTATCTCCCGAATCGGCGCGTCATAATTTCCTTTGGAAGCGACCGGGACCGTCAACCAGTGCAGCCCGGCCGGTGTCTTGATGCGATTGCGATTGCGCCAGTCGCGCCGGGTATATTGGACGTCGTCGTAAAGGATGAACTCGTCGACGGCTGCGATCAGGTCGAAATAGCCCTTCCACGGGATGTAGTTGGATTGCACGACCGCGATGGTTTTTGCACGCGCCGCCGCCGCGCTCACAAACGAATCCTGCGCATCATGGCGATAGGTGGGAAGACACACCGATTTCGGATGAGACCGGCCGCACGGCGCACCGTCGATAGACGAAATTTGTCGCGTGCTGACACACTAACGCTTTTGCACCAGGTCGTCCGTGTGTCACGATCTATTTCAGGTGGCAGATGCGCGCCGAATAGACGCTGCTGATCGTCTATTGAATTGGTATGCCACGTTGGCGGGAATGTTCTCAAGTGTCGGGAAAGGAAGCCTGGAGGTGATTGCCAAGGCGCGCGCGGCGCTCGGGTGCGGCTCGGGTATGAACTGGTGGCTGGTCGCGGTTACCATGACCGCAGCGGCACTCGTGCGGCTGACGACGCTGCACTACGGAATTGAGCTCTACGACGAGGGGTATCTCTGGTTTGGCGCCGACACCGTGCTTTCCGGTGGCGTACCGATCCGCGACTTCAGCAGTTATGACCCAGCCCGCTATTACTGGCTCGCAGCGCTGATGTGGGCTGGTGGCGGCGAGAGCGTGGTGGCGATGCGGGTCGCGCTCGTACCTTTGGAGGCGGCGGCGGCGTTTCTTGCGCTGCGGCTCCTGGCCGACCGCCTCGACGAACTTGACTGGGGCAGCGTTGAGAAGGGCTGTTATCTCGCCGTCGCGGGGCTCCTGATCGTTATCGTTCCGTTCAAGCTCTACTACGTCGCGGACTCCGCGATCGCATTGCTTGTGCTCTTCGCGGTCTATCGATTCCACAAGGCGCCGGGATCGAGCGGGCAGTGGATGGTAGGCATGGCGATCGGTCTTGCGGGTTGCTGGGGCCGCAACCATGGACTCTATGCTGCGGTTGCGACCTTTTTGTCGCTCGGCTGGCTTTACCTGATCGGCCTACTGGCGCTGCGCCCGGCGGTTCTCGGGCGGATCGCGGGCGGGGTCCTCATCGGCTACGCTCCATTGCTTCTGATGATGCTCCTCGTACCGGGTTTCGCTGCGCCGTTCGTGACCAGTATTTCCGTGCTCTTTGAGCGGGGCGAAACCAATCTGGCGCTGCCGATTGTTTGGCCCTGGACCTTGATCGGTAGCCCGCTCGGCGCGCGTATGCTTGTAGATCGTGCAATATTCTCGGTATTCGAGATGGCGCTACTCGCTTTTCCCATCACCACCATTTGTTGGATGTTGTCACGAAAACACAGGGGCGTTGAAGTGCCGGCGTCGGTGGCGGCGGCCGCGCTGGTCGCATTGCCGTATGCGCATTATGCGCTTTCCCGAGCTGGCGAGTCGCACTTGGCACGGGGCGGCATGCCGATGTTCATCGGTCTTCTCCTGGTGATTGCAGGGACGCCGCGACTGTTGCGCTGGCTGATCACCGGCGCGCTGCTTGCCGGCGCGATGATCGTGCTGGGATCGCGTTCGCCTGCTTGGGAGTGCTTTCGCAATCGCTATTGTCAGCCGGTCCAGGCACGCGGTGCGACGATATGGGTTAATCCATGGTATGCCGAACAGGTCCGGTTCGTTACTGCCGCCAACGCCAGGTTCGCACCCGGCGACGCACCGGTACTTGTGCTTCCCTATCTGCCTGGGGCCTATCCGTTGCTCGGCAAGCCCTCTCCCCTGAAGGACACGTATCCGCTCTGGGTTGCCAAACCGCAGGAAGAAATCGCGGATATCGCCCGGCTCGATCAGGTTCGGCCGCCGCTGGTCCTCTTTGCCGATGCCGCTCTCGATGGCGATCCGGCACGCAGCTTTCGGTACACGCATCCGCTGACCTATCGGTATCTGGGCACCCATTATGTTCGCACACCATATCATTTTCGAGAGTCGATATGGGTGCTCGTGCGTCGCCCCGCTCCAACTCCCCCGGCGCCGCAAGTCGGGCCGTCGACGCCGCAGCGTCGGGGTGGATAGGTGAACGGCATGCGAAACCTCAGCAACGCGGCGTGGACTGTGTCCCACGATCCCCAACGCCATGGGTCCAGCAAGTCGCAATCGCCGATGTCAGCGATACTGCAAAGCGATGAAGATGCCGCCCGGCGGGCGCCCGGAATTTATCGATTGCGCATCCGCGAGGTACGCGCTGCGCTCATCGACCTAGCTCGGCAACGCGCTGTTGCGGCCTGCCTCCGCGCCCGATGGCACTGACTCTGGCGATCATCCAGCGTCGCGTGGGCAACTCGAACCAGCGATGCGAGCAATAGGAGATCAGTGTTACCAGCATGAGCACGCCAACGATGACCGGCGCTGCCATCGCGGGGGTACGAAGCGATGCAGGCAGCACCAAATCGAACATGAGGATGCCCACGCCATAATGAAACATATAGACCGCGTAGCTCACCTCGCCGAGCAATACCGGAAAGCTGTGGGTTAGCACGCCTATCGAAACGTGACGTTCGAGATCAGCGGCGAACAGAATCACCGCGCCTAGCGCGATCACCGCCAGCGTGGTCGGAAGCCCGACCATCAATATCGCAATCGCCGCCATGAGCGATACTATCAGGCCGATCGCGGCGCCGAGTTTGCCAGCTGAGTGCCGGGCGCCGAAGACATACAGCGCGACTCCGAAGAAGAATTCGGGTGCGATCCTCAGAATGCCCAGGTTCCATGTCGTCTTGTAGTAGGGAAAATGCGGCGATGCGACTGCCAGTGTCGCGACACAAAGCAGAATTGCAACGGCAATCGCCAGCCGCCAGCCGGCGTGGCGCACACCAAAACCCGCTGCCGCAGCGAACAACGGAAATACAAGATAGGCGAACCATTCAGCGCTAATCGACCAGGATGGGCTGTTTAAGTAAAGCCCGTTGGTGGCGCCCCAGGAATGGGTCAGCAAAAGATTGGCAAAGATCGTGCGAATCACATCGCCCACAGGTAGTTCGAATATCGCTGCGGGATCAAAGACGCTGAAGTGCCAATGCTGTTTCCTCGCGATGAGAGCGAAGGCGAGCATGAGGGCAAAGGTCAGCAGATGAAGCGGGTAAACACGCGCAATTCGACGGCCCAGGAACTGCCAATAGTCGAAGCGGCCCTCGCGCATTTGGGGAAGGTAGACATGTGCCAGCACGAAGCCGGACAATATGAAGAAGAAATCCACACCAAGCCAGCCGTTCCACAGCAGCGGGTGAACCTTGGCGTCGGCGCCGAAAAAGAAGTAGTGATAATGGAAGGTGACCACCCAGAAGGCCGCCAGATAACGAAGGCTCGTCAGGCTGCGCAAGTCGGCGGGAAAGCCGATGCTGCCAATGTCTCCGGCGTCGGGGTGAACGTCTCTTATTTCCATGGCTGCACAAACTCGATCTGGATCCCGCGGGTCGAGATCGGGTGAATGAAGTTGCACCAGAAGTCTCCGGCACCTTTGACTGGCTTGGGTTCAATCAGCTTGAGGTCACGCTCGGCACACCAGCGTTCGACTGCCTCGAAATCCTCGATCTCGAAAGCGAAATGATGGACGCCGCCGAAACCCTTGTTGAAACGAGTAAGCGGACCCGCTTCCGCGACGACCAGCTCGATCGTCGCGCCGCTCGACGATTTGGTAAAGATGCACCAGCAGGACCATGTCTCAACGAAACCCCGATAGTCCTCGACCAGGCCCATACTGGTCATGAATGTTTCGGCTTCCTCGATCGAAGGCAGGATTATACCAACATGGTGGAGAGTATAGGCAGAGAACATCAGCGATTTCCCGTAACGGCGCCAGCCTGCCCATCGCGCCGCTCAATCAGATTGTGGTCAGCGATGTAGGTGGCGAGCGAGGTGGTCAAGCGATCCGATCCGATGCGGTTGACGTGACCGTAGTCGGAATAGTTTCGGTGATCGGCCGCGAGCATTCGAGCTTCGATCAGCGTGCCTCGGGCACGGTAAAAATCCGCATCGCGAACCGCTCCCTCGTTCGAATAGATGGGCAGATAGAGAAACGCGACCGCCGAGCGGTTCGCCCTGGCAAGCTCAACGATGCGCCGGACATAGGTCCGTTCCACCGCGAATTCATAGTCAGCAGCCCATGGCGGCAGGATAGGGGGTGTGATTTCAGCGATTCGCTTGGCGGCAATGGGCCGCAGTGTCTCTGCTTGGATGACGGAATCCCGGTCGACATGGTTGCCAGTCGGCGTGTCGAAGCTTTGCGTCGTATCATACTCGGACCCGCGATAGCTCGGCTTGTCGAAGTCGCGGTGAACGCCGAACGCGCCGGGAAAGAGAGTTTGCACGAACAACGACATCTGCCGGAACGGAATATATGCCAGGTCGTCGACATAGCCTCGATTGATCAGCAGCGGGGCGGCAACAACATCGACGGAATCCGCGATATTGCGAAAGGCTGGGTGGCCTTCGCGCGGCATCTGCTCGATCGCCGACAGGATGACGAGCTTGACCTCGGGATGGCTCGCAAACAGGTGCTTGGCGATGACATATTGGGCGTTCCGGCCTTCTTGAGGCATGGCTAGATTGGCGACGCGAACGGGGCGGCCGAGCTGCTGGGACAGCGTGCGCGTCAGCAGTGGTGCCGCGACTGCCGCCTGGAGTCGCGAATTCCCCAGAACGGCCACATCGATCGGGGTTTTGTCGAACGCAAGTCGCTCATAACCCCAGATCGCCTGAAACTGAATCGTCGGCGCGAGCTGTTGCATCCGGATGTAAGGATCGTGCGGCAACAGCAGAGTGGCGGCGCACAGGCCGAAAAACGATAGGAGGAAAATCAGGATCAAGCGCCAGGCGGGAGCGGTGGCATCGACCGGATCTGGCATCGCGTTCACCTTCGCCCCCTCAAAAGTTGAAATAGATAAACTGGGTTGTGCCGCGGCTTATGAGCGCGAAACCAAGGAAGAAGACCAACGCGGTCGCGAACATCCATGGTACGGTCATGCGCCAGGTTATCGCCAATGGACCCGCATCCATCTTCTGCCACCTTTCCCATTCCAGAACTGGCTCAAAGCGGCCCATGATCTGTTGCGTATTGGGCACAAGATAAATGGCGGTATAGCCGATCAGCATCACGATGACGGCGCCCGGCAGCCCTATCGGCCAGTCCGGTGGCAACACGATGCCGCCGGATGCACCCGTCATCGCCGCGAACATCCTTCCAGCGCTTGCCAGGTCAGGGGAGCCGAACGGGATGAGCGTCAGCACGAATGCGACAAGCGTCGCAGCACCGGCAAGGGGGCGATGCCATCCCGGCGCCGGGCCGCGCTTCTTTCGGGATTTCTTGCGGACGGCAGCCCAGGTTTCGTTCACGACCATGTAGAGGCCCTGCATCAGGCCGAAGACGACGAACGGCCACCCCGCGCCGTGCCAGACGCCGACGATGAGCATCGAAATCATCGTTGGAACCAGTACAGACGCAACCAGCATGCCGTATTTGCCGGCACCACGAACGGCCGCGAGACGGGCAAGGGGCATCGAGATGGGCTGGAACACATAGCTCTGAACCCATCGGCCAAGCGTGATGTGCCAACGACGCCAGATTTCGACGATGCTTGCCGATCGCAGTGGCGAGTGGAAATTGAGCGGCAGCAGGATGCCGAACATCCGTGCCGTGCCTATCGCCATATCCGAATAACCGGAAAAGTCGAAATAGACCTGACCAGTGTAAGCGAAAGCACCGATCCATGTGTCCAAAAAGCCAATCGCGTGAGCCTCGCGCGCGCTGCGATATACTGGGGACGCATAGAGTGCGAAGGTGTCGGCGATGACGGTTTTCTTGAACAGGCCGATGGAAAGTATCGCAATGCCGATCAGAATATTGGCACCGATGCGGCTGCGCTCGGGTTGCGCTGCGAGTTGCGGAGCGGTCTCCCGGTAGAGTACGATCGGACCCGCGAGAATCTGTGGGAAGAAGAGGACCCATGTCGCATAATCGAGCGGCGAGCCGAGGGTTATGCGTTTGCGGGTGAGGTCGACCAGAAAGCCAATCTGCTGAAAGGTGAAGAACGAGATGCCGAGCGGCAGTATAATCCGCTCGATCATGAAATGAGCATCGAATGCAGCATTCGCGCTGGTCAATATAAAGTTGAAATACTTGAAATAGAACAGGGGCACCACATTCCCTGCGATTCCGATCGCGAGAACCAGCCTTTCCGCCACCGGCCGAGCGGCGAGCCGTGTTATGGTCCAGGCGATGGCATAATTGAACACGACCGACCCGATCAGCAGAGGCACGAAACGCCATCCGCCAAGGCCATAGAAAACCAGTGTTGCGACGATCAGTAGAGGCCGGCGAAGTGGCTGCAGCCGAGTACCTGATACAATGTAATAGGCGACCAGTACCGCCGGCAGAAACGCGAACAGATACAGGGTCGAATTGAACAGCATTTCCTAATGTTTCCCCCCGGAAGCGTAGCGTTCAGGCCGGTTCAGCGATGATTGAACAGGTAACCGCGATCTGCCGCTTCAAGGCGCGGGGCAGGGTCGCGGCCTGGGTCGTATGTGAGGCGATCTCGATCACGCGGAATCCGCCCTTGGTGATCAGATCTACCGCCTCGTCGGGATCGCGCAGCAGAACGAGGTGATCGGGCATCGGCGCATTGAGCGGGATATTGACAAACAGATGGCCGCCCTTGGCCACGGTGTGCCTGAGTTTTTGTAAAGCGTCGATCGGGTCATCCAGATGTTCGAGAAGATGGCTCAGGATGATCAGGTCAAATGTTTCGCCGCCCGGTTCCACTTTGTGCATGTCCTGGATCGCGTACCGTGCCCGATCGGCGGCGCCCAGGAGAGACAGGGCGGCACGGGTCTGCTCGAGCGAGATTGGGCTGATGTCCCACGCGACAGCTTCGGCCATGCCGAGTTCCACAAGCGCGAGATAGATCAACAGGCCATGGCCCGACCCTACTTCCATCACTCGCCCACCCGGAAACACCCGGGCGGCCAAGCGTCCGCGGAAGAAATGCAGGCTGGAAAGATGCATATACCACAATACATGGCTGTACAGCAGGCCGTGCATGTACCGTTCCATGAACACGTCGTCAGAATAGACGTGTGCGTTGGTCTGCTCGAAGCTTGAGTAACGATAAGCGTCGGTGCGCGCGAAGTTGATTTCCTCCTCGCGAATCTGACCGCACAGCCATCGATAGTCGACCGCGACCTGTTCGGCGCGATCGCCAGCAAGGCGTAGCACGACTTCAGCCATCGCCTCGCTGGTGTCCATGAGTGCCGAGGTGCGCGCCGCGTAGCTGGTGGCGAGGTAGTCGGCATGATCAGGCCATGCCCGCAACACCACGTCGGTGAGCCGCCTGAGCGCTGGCCGGCCAGCCACCAGCAAATCGAGCCTGTCTAGTGCAGCGATCGTCATCTTGCCCCCTATGGTGCCGTCTACGGGACGGTTTGCTGCCGTTGGCTAGCCACTTGTTTGTCGACTATCTCGATTCGCATCGGCAGTTCCGGCGGCCGATAGGATTCTAGATCCAGCGCCCACACCGTGCCGCCATCCGTGCGATCAGCGCAATGCGAAAATCCCAGCTTTTCGAAATGCTTTTCGACGATCACGTTCTTGGGTGTCGGAAGATATTCGCCGATAAGGCTGCTTGCCCCTGCAGCGCGGGCAGCTGCGGCGACATGCGCGAGCACTGCTTCCTCGACACGCCGCCCCAGCACCCGGCAGCTCATGAGCCAGGTGTCGCACCGCCACTCCTCGTCCCCGCGATCGAAGATCACGGCGGAGATCATGCCGTTGTCGCCGAACCGGTCCACCAACCGCACCTGGATCGCGAACTTCTCGGCCGCCGCTTCGACTTCCGCCACTTGCGCTTCGGTGTAACGGCGGGTCGTCAGATTGAACTGGTTCGACTTGTTGATGAGCTGGGCTATGCGCCCTCTGCCCAGCCCGTCAAATGGAGTGATAGTGCAGACCATCTCGAGGGATTCGAGATAATCGTCCAGATTACCGACCTTCTGCAGGGCCGAGACGCGCTGGGCGTTGGCCTGATACATGTCGGCGCGCTTTCTATCTTCGTCGCCAAACGTTATCGCTTCGAAATATCCTGCCATGGACAGGAGGCGTACATAGTCTGACGCCTCGTCTCCAATTTCGGGCACCGCTACCTCAGGCATCTCCTGGCGAACGCGTTCGCGCTCGGCTGGATTGTCGTCGAGGAATACGAATGAGTCGGTTCCGATGTTGAGCGTCTTGGCAATTTCCTTGAGGTTGGTCGCCTTGTCGACCCAGTTCGCGACGAACACCGAAATATGATCCTCCTTGAGGAGCATTTCATCATGTTCGCGGAATGGGATGAGAGCAGCCGCTTCTTCGTTCTTCGAGCATATCGCGAGAATGATTCCGCGCCGTCGCAGCTCAAGTGCCAGGGACTGAACGGCCAGATGTGCTTCTCCACGCGCGGAGCCCTGGCCTAGCTTGATCCCGTTGAGACCGTCATCTCCAATCACGCCACCCCACAATGTATTGTCCAGATCGAGCACCAGACATTTGCGGGACAGGCCGCGCGCAGCAGCGAGCAGGCGGCAAAGATGATCAGCGTAAAGCGGCACGGCGTCGAGCGCGAACGGCATCTTTGCGTCGTGCCAGCGAAGCGGGTCGTGCCAAGTCGCGAGTCCGACGGTCTGCGCGATAAAGCCGGCGTCGAGAAGAAGATCGCCTTCGCCCAGGACCTTGTCGACCAGCAACTGATTGAAACGCGCAATCATCCGCGAAACGCTTCCAGGCAGCTGGGCGTCATAGCTGCCGAATAATGTTTCCGGCGGCGGCGCCAGCGTCTGCAGGATAGCGCCGGCGCCGACATTGACATGGGCACCATCGCGAAGCGATCCGACGTAATCTATTGCCGATTGCACTGCCGCCTCGGCATCGTCGGCGTCGAAACGGGCGCGTGCGAGCCCCAGGCTGGGTGCGTCGAGCGCAAGAACCACGAAATCCGGCTTGGCCAGCGCCAGTCCCGATTGCGGGGACAGCAATTCCTGCGCCATCTGGCCGAAAGCGATCTTGTGGACGTCGACGAGTAGGCCGTGGCGCAGACCAGTCGCGGGCAGCGCATCGCCGATCAGGTCGATGGTATGTGTCGAGGCCAGGCAAATCTTGAGCTCGCGAAACATCCCCGACGCAGCAAGATCATGATAGCGCGTAGTAACCAGCTTGGTTAGTTGGCCAAGCTGGGACAGGTCGAGACCATAGCTTGCCAGCACTCTGGCAGCCGTGGAATCGACAGCCTCGGCGTCACGCAACGCCTTGGTCTTGGTCCGGAAATCAGCCGGCGGGTGACGTAGCCACGGTAATTTGAGAAGATCCGTCAACGAAGCCTCCGCCACAAACGCCTTTTGGGCAAAGTCAAGCCAACTTGCGGCCGATCAAATCGACCATTTCGCCAACGTTCTCAAGGCCCTCTATCTCGCTGTTCGTGAAGCGAACGTTGAACTTCCGCTCGGCGGCTACGACGAAGCGGATGTTGGAGAGGCTGTCCCATTCTTCGATGTCGGCAGCGCTCAGGCTATCTCGATATTCCAGATCGTCGAGATCAAATACGTCTTCGATCACTTCGGTCAATTGGGTCACAATGTCTGCGCGGTCCATGGCCGTTCCGTATCCCCATCGAAAGTCTCGCTTGGCCGGTTGCCCATCCACGCGGAGGCGTGCCTGATAAGGGATCTTGATTCCCCCGGGGCGCTTTTTTTCTTATCGAGCCGATTGTCGGTCCGCAACCCTTTTTCGCAGGTGCAGCATGGCTCCAGTCGGCTACGAGGAAAATATTGGGCTCGAGTGAAGTATCCGGCGCGACGGGCTGGCGCAACATGTCATCGAGCGCATTACCGTGTGGCCGGCAATTCGCAGCAGGGGGCGCAAGTGGAGGAGGATATTCTGTCAGAACGCTGACAGATCAGATTGGCGGCCGAACGAGCTCGTCTCAAATTGATAGGGCATGTTCAGCAAGATCACGCTTGCACAACCACCTCACAGTAGCGGTGCCTGGGCATTTAAGCCGCGTTGTCTCAACTCAGCGCCTAGTGATCACTCCAACGGGTCCACCCTGTAGCGAGCGCGATCGCGTTTCTCATTTCTGGCGTTTTTCCGAGGCCAGCTATTACGGCGAACAAGCAGAGCTACTATTATTGCGCCTGCGAACAGAACTATGATGAGCCCGTAGGCTGTTATCAAGCGAGTTTCGACGACACTTCTCCCGGACGCGCGAATTCGCTGAAATCCGATACCATGGATTGCGCGAACCGACCATCGACAATCGCCGTTCGGGTTGCGGCCTGCTGGTTTTGACACGCCGGCCGGCACCGAATCTTGAGCGCCAAATCAGACGACGCATCGACCTGCGAACTTTCCTGTCGCTGCGCGGGGCGTCCTTGTGGCCTGCTACCCGACAGCGGTCGACACCCACACAAACATGCCCCGCCGGCCCCGACTAGTCGGCTACCCCGGCGGGGTATCGATCAACGCTTGAGCAGGGGGCGCCACCAGCTTTCGTTGGCGAGATACCAGGCCAGTGTTTCGGCAAATCCGCCCGGGAAGTCCCGGCTCGGCGTATACCCCAGATCGGCGCGCGCCTTGGCTTCGTCGATCGCATAGCGCCGGTCATGGCCCTTGCGGTCAGTGACAAAGGTCTTGAGGGTTGCGGTCGACGTACCACTGGCCGCCGGCGCGTCGGGAAAGCGCTCGGCAAGTTTGGGGTCGGCCGCAAAGGCTGCATCAACCGTCCGGCAAATCTCCTCGATCACCGTGAGGTTGGGCAATTCCTGCCCGCCGCCGATATTATAGGTCTCACCCGCCACGCCGCGCAGGATGGCAGCCTCGATGCCGCGGCAATGGTCTTCGACGTGCAGCCAGTCGCGCACGTTCATGCCGTCGCCGTAAATCGGGAGGCTGCGCCCTTCGAGTGCATTGAGGAGAAACAGCGGGATCAGCTTCTCGGGATACTGGTAAGGCCCGTAATTGTTGGAGCAATTGCTGGTCGTGACATCGAGTCCGAAAGTGTGATGATAGGCACGTACCAGATGGTCCGATCCAGCCTTCGACGCAGAATAGGGCGAGTTGGGCGCGTATGGCGTCGTTTCGCTGAACGCAGGGTCGTTAGGCCCGAGCGAACCATAGACCTCGTCGGTCGAAACATGGTGAAAGCGGTGCGGCTTTCCGCCGCCGGAAAGCCATTTGGTGCGTGCCGCTTTGAGCAGGCTGTGCGTTCCAAGAATATTGGTGTCGATAAAGGCGTCTGGGCCCTCGATCGAGCGGTCGACATGGCTCTCGGCGGCGAAATGGACGATCGTATCGATGTCGTGCTCGGCGAGCAGCTTCTCGACCAGTGCCGTGTCACGGATGTCGCCAACAACCAATTCGGCATTGGGCACGTCTTCGATCGTTGACCGATTGCCGGCATAGGTCAGTACGTCGAGCACTGTGATCCCGTCGTCCGGATGGCGCTCGCGCCAATAATGGACGAAATTGCCGCCGATGAAACCGGCGCCGCCGGTAATGAGCAGGTTAGCCAAGCGCCGCTTCCTCCTTGAGCATGATTCTGAGGTTAGTCCGCCAATGGACATACGCCTCGCCCAATGCCGCGCGCGTCGCCGAACTATCGAGCAACGAGAAGGTCGGGCGCCTGGCAGGGGTCGGGTAGGCAGAAGAGGGGATCGGCTCGATTGGCACGGCCTTGGCAATTAGCCCCAGCGCCGCAGCTTCCTCGCCGATCGCGACTGCGAAATCGTACCAGCTCGCCACGCCCGCATCGCTGTGATGGAACAAGCCGGTTTCGCCCTTCAGGGCCAAGCCCCACAGGGTATTGGCGAGGCCGGTGGCCCAAGTCGGCGCGCCGATCTGGTCGACCACGACGCGGAGGGACTCGCGTTCCCTCATCAGGCGGATCATCGTCCGCACGAAATTGGCGCCGCCGGCGGCATAGACCCACGCGGTGCGCACGATCAGCGCGTCCGGTCCGGCCGCATCCTCGCCGGCCGCCTTGGTTCGTCCATAGGCAGACAGCGGATTGCGCGGTGCGTCGGGCGCGTATGCGGTGGCCGATTCGCCGTCAAAGACGAAGTCGGTTGAGACATGGATGAACTTTGCGCCTGCGCCACGCGCCGCGGCGGCCAGAAGGGCAACCGCATCGGCATTTACTGCCTGCGCTGTCGCTTCTTCGCCCTCGGCCTTGTCGACCGCGGTATAGGCGGCGGCGTTGAACAGGAAATCGGGTCTCTCAGTCTCCACCCAGGCCTGCACTGCTGCGGGGTCCGTGATGTCGAGCGTGTCGACGTCCGACGCGACACACTCCCAGCCCTTGGGGGCGGTCGCCTGTAACGCCCGCCCAAGCTGGCCATTGGCTCCGGTGATCAGCGCCTTCATACGAATGCCTCGATCTCGCTGAGCGGCTTGCCCAGCTTGTCCTTACCCGACAGCTGTGGCTCCAGCCCTTCGAGTGGCCATTCGATGCCGACCTCCGGATCGTTCCACAGCAGCGAATGCTCGTTCGCTGGTTCGTAGAAGCCTACGCACTTATAGAGGAAGTCGGTCCCGTCCTCGAGCGCGACGAAGCCGTGCGCGAACCCGGGGGGAACCCAGAACATTCGCTTGTTCGCTGCCGACAGCTCGACGCCGACCCATTTGCCGAAGCAGGGTGAGGAGCGGCGGAGGTCGACAGCCACGTCCCAGGCGCGACCGGCGGTCACACGTACCAGCTTGCCCTGTGGATCGGGATTCTGGAAATGAAGCCCGCGCAGCACGCCCGCCGCCGAACGGCTGTGATTGTCCTGCACGAAGTCGAGATCAAGCCCGAGTTCTGCAAACGTTTTGCGATTCCAGCTTTCCAAGAAAAAGCCACGATCGTCACCGAACACACGCGGCTCGATGATCTTGAGGTCCGGGATGGCGGTCTCGACGACGTTCATCCGATCGCTCCTTTGCCCGCGAGCAATCCCATGAGATATTCACCATAACCCGATTTGCGCAACGGCGCTGCAATCCGCTCGAGCTGTTCGTCGTCAATGAAGCCGTTACGCCAGGCGATCTCTTCGGGGCAGCAGATCTTCAGGCCCTGCCGCTCCTCCGTAATTCGGACATACAGGGCTGCGTCGGTCAGCGATCCGTGAGTGCCCGTATCGAGCCAGGCGTAGCCGCGGCCCATAATCTCGACCGCCAGTTCCCCGGCCTCGAGATAGAGTCGGTTGAGATCGGTGATCTCCAGTTCGCCGCGTGGGGAAGGGGCCAGGTCACGGGCCAGCCTCACTGCCTTGTCATCGTAGAAATAGAGGCCCGTTACCGCATAATTGGACTTCGGTTCGGCCGGCTTTTCCTCGATCGTCTCAGCGCGACCGTCGGCATCGAACGAAACGACACCATATGCCTTGGGATCGTTGACATAATAGCCGAACACGGTGGCGCCGCTCGGGCGGCTCGCGGCGCGCGCCAGCAGATCCACCAGGCCATGGCCATAGAAGATATTGTCACCCAGCACGAGCGTGGACGGATTGTCGCCGACGAAATCGGCGCCGATGTGATAGGCCTGCGCCAGCCCCCCCGGATCGGGCTGGACCGCGTACCGAAGATCGATGCCGAGATCAGTACCGTCGCCGAGTAGCGCTTTGAACGCAGCTTGATCGTGCGGTGTCGTGATGATCAGCACGTCGCGGATGCCGGAGAGAAGCAAGGTCGACAGCGGATAATAGATCATCGGCTTGTCGTAGACCGGCATCAACTGCTTCGAGACGCCTTTGGTCAACGGATAGAGACGCGTGCCTGAGCCGCCCGCCAGAATGATGCCGCGCCGGTTCTTCCCACTGTCACTCATTCCGCCACTGCTCCCTGCTCAGTCGATGATATCCGTTGCCGCCGATCCGACGAAAACGGTAACGGCTCATGTCGGCGACGCATTTTACTCTTGCGAAACGGGTGCCCCTTTTCGACCGAGTCCAGTGATGGGAGTTGGAAATTCCGTCAAGCCTATTTGTGTGCGCTGCAGCATATCTTTGGCTCCCTCACTTGGGCCCGCCTTTCCTCGCTTCGTAAAACGCCGCACCGCAAAGTCCCGCAAGCAGCAGTCCCTCGATTGCCCAATTAAGATGCAGTCCCGCTACCGAGGCGTAAAGGATAGAGTCGGTCATGTGCAACGAGAGCAGGCGCACACCATATAGCGCCAGTAGCGCGACGGTCATGCCGAGCGCGGCTTTTCGACTCAACCGCTCCCGCCACCAAACCAGCCACAGCGCGAAAGCACTTCCCGCAATCAGGATGGCGGACACCATCAGTGCCTGCGGCAGCCGACGCTCATCATACACGTCGTTCGCCCTTGCCACGACCCGTGCCTCATTCGGTACGACCTGCTCGAGATTCAGGAAGCGATAGAGTGCGAGCAGCGCAAGAATGGCGACGATGGTCAGCCAGAAGCCACGTCCCGACTTGCCTGATGCCACAGGTAGCAGCGCGACGATTGCACATAAGATCAGCACGCCGACCCCCAGCCATCCGATGAACGACAGCCCGTTAATTGTCTCTCTCCGCCTAGCGCGTCGCGACTGACGCGGACGGGACGGCAACGCGGCTGGTCTCGTCACGGTGCCAGATATGATCGCGTTGTCGTGCCTGGTTCCCGAGCCGGGTGCCGCGCCCAAGAATCTTGATGCCAAAATAGGACAGGAGACCCAGCGGGTCAGACCAGTTTCGTCGCATCGCCACCATAAGGTCCCCGGGACGAAACAGGGCATCGTTGCGGTTGACGATGTCGTCCCGCAGGCGTGCGAGCTGCGCGTCGCCGCTGCGCCACCTGGCCTCGCAGCGCAGGAGGTCGGCGCGCGTACGGGGAGCTTGGATGAGGGGGCCGATTTCGCGGCCAAGCGTAATCCGCGCCTGGCGATGCGACGGAAAACGAGCGCGGACGTAATTGTCGTCAGCCATGATGTCGGGCAGCGTTCCCAACGCGGCGCGACCTTCCGTCGAAACGCCCCAGACCCCTGATCCGCCGACGCCTCTCGTAAGATATGGGTGGCGCTCGTAGACCCGGAAGTAGCGCCGGACCACCGGCGCGCTGGCATCGCACAGGAAATATGGCGACGGCGATACCGCGTCCGCATCGCCTTTCATCAAGGCTTCGGCCATGCGATCGAATCCACTCAAACGCATATGGATGTCGGCGTCCATGACAAAGACGGGGCCGGGCTGAACATGCTCCAGTCCATAATTGATCGCCTTGACCTTGCCTGCGGTGGCGAGTTCGACCACCTTGATCGGCCCGCTTACTTCGCGCGCGCAATCCGCTGTCGTGTCAGTGCATCCGTTGCACACGACTATGATACGCGCGTCGCTCGCTCCGGCCCCGATATCCGCGTCGGCAAGGAGGAATCGCAATGTACCGGCTATCAGCGCAGCTTCGTTGCGTGCGGGAATGATGATGCTGTAAAGTGCCATTTGCCCGATTGCCCGAGTGCCCGCGCCGGCCAGTTAACAGCTTTCACCTGGCCGTGAAAGAGCCCGGCCGTCGCGCCTTGCCAATGCCTGGCATAACGCACAAAGGGCCGCGATGAGCCTCGGTCGCCACGCTGCCTATAACCTTGCGGGTTTTCTGGTGCCGATGGTGCTCGCCGTAGCGACCGTGCCGCTCTACCTGACCGCGATCGGGCCAGCGCGATATGGCGTCCTCGCGCTTGTATGGACGCTGCTCGGATATTTCGGCTTGTTCGATCTGGGGCTGGCGCGCGCGGTGATGCATCGGATCGCATCGGAACGCGAAGCGCTGGCCGCGCGGACTGCGCTTGCGACCGCACTCCGCGCCAGCATGGTGCTTGGATTGGCAGGCGCTCTCGCCCTGGCGCTCGTCGGGCATCTGGTGTTCGGTCGTGCGATTGCGCTCGATTCCGGCTTGCGCGCGGAGATCGCCGCAGCGATGCCGGCGATCGCCGCGATCCTGCCGCTCGCCGTCGTATCGGGCGTGCTCAACGGCGCGCTGATGGGGCGCCAGCGCTTCGCACAGGCGAACGGCATCGTCGTCCTCGTCACGTCCCTGTTCCAACTGATGCCATTATTCGTCGCCTGGATTGCCGGCCCCGCGCTGGTGGGCCTGGTCACGGGCGCATTCGCGGCGCGGCTGGTAGGGGTCGTGCTCGCATGGGGCGCAACCGCGCGTGCCTTTGGCGGGTCGCCGGCCGAGCCTTTCGACCGGGCGCAGTTGCGTCCGCTGCTCGGCTTTGGGGGCTGGGTGACGCTGACCGGAACAGTCGGGCCGTTGCTGGTCCTTTCCGACCGCTTCGTCGTCGGCGCGCTGATGGGTGCCGTGCCAGTGACGATCTATACCGTGCCGTCCGATCTCGCCAATCGCCTGGGTGGCATCTCCGCGGCGCTGGGGAACGCGCTGTTTCCGCGCCTTGCGGCCGCGACCGGAGAGGAAGCGCGCCGGCTGACTGGAGCGTCGGTCGGCGCGCTCTACGCGATCCTGACGCCCCCCGTCGCGGCTGCCCTGTTCCTGATGCACCCAGCGCTGGTGTTGTGGCTCGGCCCGGAGATCGGATCGCAATCTGCGCCGATTGGTCGCTTCCTGCTCGTCGCGACCTGGCTCAACGCCTTTGCGCAGATGCCCTTTGCGCGACTGCAGGCCGGGGGACGCCCCGACCTGGTCGGCAAGACGCATTTGATCGAGTTGCCCTTCTATTTTGTGGGCTTGTGGTTCGCGATCACCCATGCCGGGCTGATGGGTGCGGCGCTCGTCTTCCTGGCACGGGTGGCGATCGATACGTTTATCATGTTCCGCTTGGCCGACCGGCGATTGCCGCATGCCGGTTTTCTGGGCGTGACCTTATTGCTGCTCGTCGCGGCCTCCGCCGTGCTCGCAAACGACGGAGCGGCGCTGGGCTGGGGATGGTCAATCCTCGCTACGCTGGTCGTCGGCCTCGTGGCACTCGTTCCTGCTTGGGCGCTGGCGCCGCACCCGCTACGCGCCATTCTGACGCAACGGTTTGTGCGCCGCGGCATCTTGCATTGACCCCTCTCGAGTCCCCATCGAGTTAGAGCGTCGAATGTGAAAGTCTGAATCGGGGGACTCGCTTAGGAGCCGTGATGTGATTCACGTGAACTGAGGTCATAGGCAGCACGTTCGGTTGGTCTTTGTGAACGGTTTTACGGTCGTTGCGCTGAGTAAGTCGTGCCCTGCACGTGCCGTGCCGCAGCGCTTTGGTGTAGGGGAGCACCATGCGGTTGGCGCAACCCATGGAGAACTTGCGTGGCATACGCAGGCCTGCATTGCGTCCTTCGCCATTACGGGCTGACCGCGCCGCGGATCATTGATGGACCAGCGCCCCCGAAACAGGGCTCAGCCCAAAGGGAATCCTTAGAGTCCACGCAGCCTAATGCCCCACGGTTCTTAATCCGCGACCGTCGCGATTCGCATTCCGGGCTCGCTGACTGAGTCAGCAATCTCGGCAGCCTGCTCGCCTCTCCGTGGAAGCAAAAATTCTCTAAGCCGGTTGCTGAGCGGACGCTCAAGCCAGACGTGCACGAGAATGCCGCCCAAGACAGGAAGCAGGGCGAGTACACCAAGCCCAATTGGCCCAGGCAAATGCTCAGCGATCGGGCGAATGATCGTTTGGATGGGGACATGAACGAGATAGATCGCGTAGCTCGCGGCACCGGCCATAAGTATAAAGCTTGGGATTTTGCGGCTATTCCCCAATTGTAGGACGCCGTAAAGGAGAAGGGCGAAGGCGCTTCCAAGTATTGGTGTCCATATTGTTGCTGCCAGTGACGTGTAGTCGAGAAGGTCAGTGCGATCGATGCCTTGGAAGCGTTCAATCGTAAGGAGAACCGCCACCAGAATTAAGCCCATCCAGAATGGAATCGCGCCAAGGCTTGGACGATGGAACCAGTACGCCACCGCGGCGCCGAAGAGGAAATCAAGCTCATACGACGAGAAGAAGAATGCGGCAATTCCCATAACCGGATTGCCGTTAACGGAAAGTACAATCTGAACAATTACTAATATTGTCCACAACGAGAATAATATCGTGCCCCATTTTCTGCTAAGGATAAGAAAAAGGAACGCAACGTAGAAAAGCACTTCATGTCGCAGCGTCCAAAGGACTACCGGGTCAGGTTTTGCGAGGCTGGGGTAGAGCAGCAGGGAGGTGCCGATAGACTCAGGTGAAATCGGCCGCCCGGTCGCGATTTGAATTAATATCCAACTCCCTGCGACGAGCCAAATTAGCGGCATCAAGCGAATAGCCCGCTTCAGGACATAGGGCCAAGCGGCCACGGGGCGCCCGATGTCGTTGCGATGAACATAAAATATGATGAAGCCCGACAGGACAAAAAACATGTCAACGCCATGACTAAGCACAGCTAACGAAGGATGCCACGGAAGAGACCCGTGTGAAGCCACGGCATTCATGTGAAAAAGGACCACGGCAATGGCGGCAACCCCTCGCATCACCTCGACGTATTCAAGCTTGAGTGGCTTGTCGTGAAGAATCGCGGTGATTCTAAGGTGATTACCTTCGGGATGGTCGGGCTTTATCGCCGAAGCTGTGCCGCTAATTCCTCCTGTCATATGATTTGGCCCCCGCTCACTTCCGCACTCGAACCATATATTGCAGGGTTAGGAAACCATCGAGCAATCCGAGCGTCAGTCGTCCCGCCAGCCTGTCTCGTGCACGCAATCGGGGAATCTTGGCGATACGGTCGAGGGTGAGTCCTGTCGACATCATTAGTTCGATGGCCGTACGGCGCACAAAGAAGCGCAGATGGGTGCGATCGAGCACTTCGGCATCGGCGTAGTCCCACCTGCCACGCAACAGCAGTGGCAACACTACGCTATAGTGGCGAACATTCGGGATCGACGCGACGATGACTCCGCCAGGCTTCAGCATCGCGGTAAGTCGCTCCATCACCGCCCATGGATCGACGAAATGCTCCAATATGTCGAGGCACATAATAGTATCAAATGGTCCCTGATCACTATTAATCTGGTCCAACAGTGCTGGGTCCTCGATGTTGCCCTGATATGCAAAATCGATCGCGCAGGGATTCGCAGGTGGCACCATGTCTACGACCCCGATTCTCGCAACGCGGCCCTCGGCCTTCAGGGTCGCTGCGGTTGCGCCGTCGCCGCCACCGATATCCAGCGCGGTGCCACCGCACGGTATATGGTCGAACACGTCGCGCCGCACATGCGAATGATAGGGAGGAGGTTCGAAGGTCATGCGGCCCCGTGGATCGGATATAGAGCTTGATCGAAAAACACGCAGATTGTCCTACGGCACCCTCGCATCTCCAAGTCGCCTATGCACGAATTGCTGCGGTGCGGCAACCGACAGCAGAGCAAGGTCATGATACGATCGGTCGCTCCCCGAAACCAA
This sequence comes from Sphingomonas sp. P2_B6, assembly GCF_056404755.1. NCBI lineage: Bacteria > Pseudomonadati > Pseudomonadota > Alphaproteobacteria > Sphingomonadales > Sphingomonadaceae > Sphingomonas > Sphingomonas sp. P2_B6. Next base: position 72,666 of record NZ_JBFUDK010000007.1, on the reverse strand, counting down.
GATTTACCCACCTGCGCTTCGCGCTGGCTCAGATTTGCTCGATCACTCCAATCCCGAAATTGCCCTGCTCCAGGTCGTCGACTATCTCCTTCGCGGCCGGACCATGCTTGGCCTTGAGCTCGTTCCACAGTGGCGCGACATTTATCTCGGCGTCGAATCGGTTAACCAGTACATCGTGTAAGACCACCAATCCGCCTTCGGCAGCCAGCGGACTGTATAACTCATAGTCGGTTCTGGCGCCTTCGTAGCTGTGATCGGCGTCAATCATCACTATGTCGAACTTCTCGTTCCCGATGATATTGGTAACTTCGTCGCGAGTCTCGGCGAGGTGCGAATTGGCCCGCACCAGCTTCAGCGTTTGGCCGGACCTGGCGAACTTGCGATAGATGTCGCTCTTCCAGTCGGGATAACCGCCGCCATTAATGCCGAAGGGCAGGTCGACGCTGACAATCACCGCGTCGTCAGCCGCTGCCCGGGTGAGCAAAAACAAGGTGCCGCCCTTGGCCGTTCCGATCTCTAACACACGCCTGGGCTTCCTTTGTTGAATTAGGCGAACCAGTTCGGTGACCTCGTATGGGTTTTGCATCGGGCGCAGGAACCCATCGCCGGCGTTGAACGCGAAATCTACCAGCTCCTCTGGCGCTTCAGCGCGCATATGCTCCAGGGCGTCGACTACTTTGCCACGCCGCGTGTAGTCCCGGGTATCCTTCGCAAGCTGTCGCGCGTTCATCATCACGTTAATGATTCGCGTGCCGCGCCCCTTCGCGCGCTGCCGTCGAAGCCAGACGATCAGAAAATCCATGACACGCCTTTGCTGGCGCGGGTCAATTCTCTGACCCACGCCCTCGGGGTTGAGGCCAAACAGAATTCGCCAGTCTGCTCAAGCCGAATTGGGGGTTCGCACCCGACGATACTCAGTCTGCCTAGACTATCGTACTTCGCTGCCGATGTAGCAAACGTTCATCGAGCGGAGCCGCGTATTGATCGGAGGATAAGTTGGACAGAGATAAAGCCTCCACCATTACGTATGAGCGATGCCAGCAGTGCTGCGGCCGCAGCGCCGATCATTCCATATTTTGGAACTGCCCAAAGCGCGGTAAGGACAGCCAGCGTCGTCGCAGCACTTTCGATTGCCAGCATCAGTTTTTCGCGGTGCATCATCATCAGCGCGGTCCCAACCGGGCCGAAGCCCACACTGAGCAACTGCGCCAGCGCCAACACCCTGAGTGCGCGCCCGCCCTGAACGAACTCCGGCCCGAACAGGCTCAGGATAGGCTCTGCCCATAGAAGGATCAGGATGAACAGCGGAGCGCAGATCAGTAGCCCGGTCCCGGAGGCAGTGCGGATGACACGGATAATGCCGGCCCGGTCCCGCGCCCCCGTCGCCGCCGCGAGATGCGGGCCCATCATCACCGTGAAAGCGGTGTTCACGATCAGGAACAGCATACAGACTTGGAACGCTACGCGATAGACACCGGCTCCATCCGTGCCGAGATGGCGCGTCACGATCAGCAGGCCGATCCAATCGGAAGCCTGTATCGCAAGATAGACCCAGGCCAGGATCGCCCCCGCCCGAATCGAGATGTCAGGAGTGCCGCCCCGCGGCCAGGGCGCCACCTCCCGGCGGGCTACGAGAAGTCCCAGCGCGGCGGCGACCAGCAGTCCGCACAGATATGCAACCGGCACCAGCAACGGCAGTTTCGCCGCGCCGACGGCCCAGGCCACGACCAGGATGAACATGGCCACCGTCGTATAGCCGACCCCGTCCAGCGACTGGGAGAACAGGAGTTTTCCGCGGCTGCGAAGAAGCGCCGCGGCCACACGGATCAGTGCAAAGAGGACGATGCCAGGTGCAAGCACCCGCAGGAAGGTTGCGACCTCGGGACTGCCGAGAAGATTTTTCGAGAAATACGGTGCGCCCGCGAAAACCAGCACAGCCGCGACCCCGGTCGTGACAAGGGTGATCAGAAGCGCGCGGACAAAGGAAGCGAGCGCGTCAGCCAGTCTATTTGTGCCGAGCGCGCGCGCCACGGTCCGGAGCATGATATTGTCCAGTGCGAGGCCAGTGAAGACCGACGTCATGGTGACCGTAAGCAATGCGATCTGGAAACGGCCGATGGTGTCAGCGCCGAAACCCCGCGCGACCAGCCAGGTGAAGACGAAACTCGAGCCCGCCCCTGCGGCCTTCATCCCGAGGCCGAGGAACAGCTCCAGGTGAAGGCTACCGGCAAGCCGCTTCCGCAGCCTGGCGACAAGAAGAGTGCCCGCCGACACCGCGCTTTTTTGTGTCACCCAACGTGCCGGTCGGCTGGAATAAGGCGACGAATCAGCCTGAACGCGTCGTCTCGCCCTTTTCGGATGCGGGCTTCGACCTGATTGTCCCAGAAGAGGCGCGCCGAAGAAGCGTCACCCACGCCAGCAAGCAAGCCGTCGGCGAATCGCCCTCCCTCCGGACGCTGGACTCGATATCCTCGGATCTTGTTTGATACGTTGCCATCGTGGACCAACTGGAGCCAGCCTGGGCCACTCTCGGCCTGCACGATCATGACTCGATCAGGCAGGTCCATGTGCCGGATCGTCTTGGTCGTCGCCAACGAATCGTCGTCCGCCTCGACCAGGTTGGTGAAGGCATTGTATAGATGGCGATGAGCGTAAAGATTGCTTCCGGCCAGCACATAGCCGTCGGGCACATTGACCGCGAAGGTGCTGCCGTTCCAGTTCGCTGCGGCCGTCTCCCGCACGCTCCGCATATAGTTGTTGGCGAGGCCATCGTCGTTGTCGAGATTCGAGGTGATGACGATCCGGTCGGCCTGAGCGGGGCCGATCGCCGCGCGAACGTTACGGGCCCAACCTTCGGCCTCGAACAACTCCGTGAACACGGGCGTGAAAGGGAAGGATTTCTGGCCCGCCTCGATCCGCTCTCGTGCCCAGTCGGGCGTGTGGATGTCGAAGAAGATGAGCCACTGGAAATCGCGACTGTCCTGCGCCGCGATGCTGGGGAGGCAGTAGCGCTCAAAAAGGTCGAACCGGCCAGCTAGCCAGCCTGCGCTCTGGCGGTGCGCGGTCTCCCGGCCTGGAGTCGCCAAATTGAACCTCGTCAACAGAATGTGCGCCGTTCTCACCTGACCGTTCCCCCGGTGCCTTATCGGCAGCATCCCTAGTAGGTTGACGCGCTGCAATAAAGCCTGTTCTTGAAGGCTTCCGGCGATGGCCGGATCGGATTCGCGCTGTCGTGGGGTATATGTCTTGAGCGAGTCGCAAACCCCCTTGCCGAGCGTTCAGGTGCTGCGCGGCTTCGCCGCAATCCTCGTGGCTTTTGGGCACATTCTAGTCGAGATGCCCGACCTCCGAGGTGGCCCGGCGCACAGGATCGCCCCGGAGCTGAGCCACTTCCACTTCGGTGTGGACGTATTTTTCGTGATCAGCGGCTTCATCATGGTCTATACAACCGTCGGTCAGACGCCGTCGCTGGCGACGGGCGCACGCTTTTTGGGGGCTCGTTTCCTACGCATCTCACCACTTTACTGGATTCTGACCTTAAGCGCAGCAGGCTTGGCGCTCGTATTGGGTGACGCGTTTAATCATAGCCGGCCCGACTTGCCTCGCTTGCTGACCTCGCTCCTCTATGTTCCATATCGGAACGAGGATGGCGATATGTTCCCCATTCTGGGTCCGGGCTGGACTTTGAATTATGAGATGATGTTCTACGTCGTCTTTGCGATCGGACTTATTTTCCGAGGTTGGCGTGGCTTATGGCCCACTATAGTCGTTCTGGTCGGAATCGTGGTGCTGGGTTGGACTATTGCTCCGATGCAACCGCAACTTTCGTTCTGGACGAAACCAATACTGTTTGAGTTTGTATATGGGATGCTGCTTGGTGCCTATTTCGTCCGCCCGAAACTTTCGGAGAGTGTGCCAGCGCGCTTGCCCGAAGCCCTTCTAATACTGGGGCTCATCGGCTTCGTCATGTTACATGTCTTCGGCTATGTTAGGAGCGATTCGCGCTTCATCTTCTATGGCGTACCGGCTGCGATGCTCGTCGTCGGGGCGGTGCTTGGTGATGGTCAAAAGCGATTGCCGCGGTTCCGATTTGGCGAGATTCTTGGCGACGCTTCGTACAGCATCTATCTAACGCACCCGTTCGTACTGCGCGCATTGCGGGTGCTTTGGAACAAGCTGCCGTTCCAGTTGCCGATCGCTATTTACGTCATCGTTGCGTTGGTGCTGGTTGTCGCCACCGGGGTTCTTGTCGCCCGCGCCGTGGAGATTCCCGTGCATCGCAGAACGCGCATGTGGATTCGGCGCACCGGCGCAGGAGGGCCGATGACTGTTTCCTAGGCGATCGTTCGCGTCGTCGAAACGAGCCAGGCGATAGGCGCGCGGCAAGCGCCAGCGCTCAAAATAAGCGGTTGACGGCTTTGGCGAAAGCTTGGATTTGACGGTGACGGTTGGGACGGCAAGGGAATCAAATGCAACAACCTGCCCCTGCTTATGGTAGCCGACGGCGGAGTGACTCCGGGTTATCCGCGGCTCCGGAGATCCAGGTTTCTCTCATTCCCATTGTGATCGTGCTTTACGCAACGCTTCTGCCGCGCGAAGTTGCGTTCACGGCAGGCGGTTTGGTTTTTTACTCGGATCGTATAGCGCTGATCTTCGCGCTGCCGTGGGTCCTGTATAAGCTATTCAAAGGAGCGATTCGTTTCGTTGTTCCGGATTTCCTCGTGGTGATCGCCGGCATATGGATGGTCATTGCGCTGTCTGCGAATTACGGTTTGTCGAAAGGGCTGATTAGTGGTGGGTCGCAAGCACTCGATGCGACCGTAGGCTATTACTTGGCGCGTATCAGTTTTCGATCTCTCACGGCGATTCGCCGGGCGCTGATTGTTTTTTCTCCAGGTCTTGCTCTGGTTGGCGCGACCATCATGATAGAGTCGATCTCGCATCAACCGATCGTTCAGCCGCTCGCGGAGGCTATATTCGGCAAACTTCCGGGGTTCCTGACGGCCGGCGACGTGGGAATGGTACTTCAGGAAGGCGGCGGAACGCGCCTCGGGTTGATGCGCGCAAGAGGACCTTTTTCTCATCCCATTCTGGCTGGAGTCCACTTGGCTTCAATGGGCGCACTTTATGGAATGTCGGGCATCCGCGGTTGGCCAGCTTGGTGTGGTCGCTTCGCGTCGCTCTGCAGTATTTTCACGGTAAGTTCGGCGGCCATTGCCGCGTTGGCGATCAATTACATAGGCATGTTCTATGACACGTTGCAGCGTTGGGTTCGTGAACTGAGTTGGCGTCTTGCCTTCATAGCCATCGGAGCGGGGCTGGCCGTCGCGCAAGTCACCACCAATATTGGCGCGATCGGCTTCGTGCAGCGGTATCTGGTGTTCGACCAAACCAACGCCTTTTTTCGCGAACTGATCTGGACCTATGGGTCTGCATCGGTCCGCAAACATCCTTGGTTTGGCATCGGATTCGAAGAATATGAGCGACCTGTCTGGATGTTCACTACCAGCATCGATGCGCATTGGCTTCTGCTTGCGGTCCGTTTCGGCCTTGTTCCGGCCGTAGCGTTGCTTTTTGCAACGGTTATGGCGATGGTCGCTCTAGCCAAGTCCAGCCAACACGTTTCCTATATCGACCAGCGCTTTTATCGCGGGATCGCCATCGCATTGTTCGGCTTTTCCCTAATGATGTTCACCGTGACGCTGTGGGGCTCGGCGCTCTCATGGTTTAACCTGCTACTTGGCACCTGTGTGGCATGCGCCCAAAGGGCATATAGTCTAGGCTACCAGCCGCCGGTGGTCTCGGACGCGAAGCGCGCGATGCTCCGGTCGCGCGAAGGTTCTAATCTCGCTCCTAATATCTGAGGATAACGACATTAGGCGCTTGTGCGACGCAAAAAGATCGGCATTAGTCGTTGTGCGGCGCAACATTCGTTGGCTGGCATGGAATCCGGGGGCAGAGCAGGGTGAAAGTCGCAATCTTCGGGCTGGGTTATGTTGGCTGCACGGCCGCAGGCTGCATCGTGAGCCAGGGACACCAGGTTGTCGGCATCGACGTCAGCCAGGAAAAGGTCGACGCTTTGAATTCGGGTCGCTGCCCGATCGAGGAACCCGACCTTGGCGACCTCATTCGCGACGGCCGTGCTGCCGGCCTGCTCTCGGCGGCAACCGAACCGGGTGACGAGTTGGCCGATGCCGACATCGCTATCGTCTGCGTCGGTACTCCAAGCGGTCCTGATGGTCGCCACGACATGCGCTACATCCTGTCGGTCACGCGCGCGATCGCCGGCGCGCTGCCGGCTGATCGCGCCCGCCCGCTGACGCTTGCCTATCGCTCGACGATGCGGCCCGGAACCATGGCCGACATGATTCGGCCGATGATCGAGGCGCGATTCGGCGATGCCACCGATTCGATGGTGGAACTGGTCTACAACCCCGAATTCTTGCGCGAATCCAGTGCGATCGCGGATTATTTCGCGCCGCCCAAGATCGTGATCGGAACCCGGGATGCAAGCCCGTCCGAGATGATGGACCAGCTCCATCACGGTATCGAGGCGCCGATCTTCCACGTAGAATGGGCGACGGCCGAGATCACCAAATTCGTCGACAATACCTGGCACGCGGTCAAGGTCGCCTACGCCAATGAGATCGGCCGCATCTGCAAGCGGCAAGGCATCGCTCCTGCCGCAGTGCACGCGATCTTCAAGTCCGACACCAAGCTCAACCTGTCGGCCTATTATACCCGTCCAGGCGGAGCATTCGGCGGGTCATGCCTGCCCAAGGATGTGCGTGCGCTCAAGGCGCTTGGTGAGGATCTCGGCGCCGGCATACCCCTTATCGACCATCTGGTGGACAGTAACGAGACGCATAAGGATTTCGTCGCCGCTGCCGTGCTGGAGCGGCTGGGTGAGGGGCGGACGGTGCTTCTTTCCGGCCTCGCGTTCAAGGCGCGTACCGATGATCTGCGCGAGAGCCCTAATGTCCATATCGCCCGCGCGCTGATAGCCGCCGGCAAGGAGATCAGAATCTACGACCCGGCTATCACCGCGGACCGATTGGTAGGGCAAAATCTGGGCTATGCCTTCACTCAGCTGCCCTCGCTCGAGCGGTTGCTCATTGATGGCGTGACTGCCGCGGCGTCTCAATTCGACCTGGCGATTCGCACGAACGCAACCTTTGACGATCTTTCGCTCCCCCCTGGCACGCCAGTGATGGACGTTGAAAGGCTCGCCTTCTGAAATGCAGCTAGCCGAAGCCTCATCAGTCGAGCATTGGCGGGCGACCTACGATGTCTTGAAGGCCCAGCCGCTGGCGGGCAGGCATGTGTTGATGGTGGTTGAAAACCTGCCGGTGCCATTCGATCGTCGTGTTTGGGCCGAGGCCCGCACGCTGGCGGCCGCTGGCGCCAAGGTGTCGGTAATCTGCCCGACCGGCAAGGGCTTCGATTCCGCGTACGAGATGATCGAGGGGATCGAGATTTGGCGTCACCCGCTTCCCCTCGACGCGAATGGGGCCGTCGGCTACCTCCTCGAATATGGCGCAGCCCTGTGGTGGGAAAGCCGGCTTGCGTGGCGTATCTTCCGCAAGAACCGGTTTCATGCGATCCATGGCTGCAATCCGCCTGATCTCATCTTCCTTGTCGCGTTGCTGTTCCGCCCCTGGGGCGTGCGCTACCTGTTCGATCATCACGACATCAATCCGGAGCTCTACGAAGCCAAGTTCGGCCGGCGCGGCTTCTTCTGGCGGTTGATGGTGCTATTCGAGAAGCTGACGTTCCGCGCTGCGCGGGTCAGCATCGCCACCAATCAGAGCTATCGGCAGATCGCCATCGAACGTGGCGGAATGGACCCGGATCAAGTGTTCGTTGTGCGCTCGGGGCCAGACCTCGCCAAGGTGAAGCCGGTACCACCCAATCCGCGCTGGCGTAACGGGCGCCGCTATCTGGTCGGCTATGTCGGCGTGATGGGCGCGCAGGAGGGGATCGACCTGCTGCTCGAAAGCATCCGTCACCTCGTCCACGGTCTCGGACGAGCCGACATTCAGTTCGGGCTGGTTGGTGGTGGGCCCGCACTCGATGAGTTGAAGCAGCTCGCGGTCAAGCTTGATGTGGCGGACTATGTGACCTTTACCGGCCGCGCGCCCGATGCCGATTTGTTCGAACTGCTTTCGACTGCCGACATCTGCGTGAATCCCGACCGCGTTAATACCATGAACGATCTGTCGACCATGAACAAGATCATGGAATATATGGCTTTCTCCAAGGCTATCGTGCAATTCGAAGTACGTGAGGGGCGGGCCAGCGCGGGCGAGGCATCGGTCTATGCTACACCCAATGATCCGGTCGATTTCGCGACCAGGATCGTCGCCCTGCTTGACGATCCGGAACGATGTGAGCGGATGGGCTCGTTCGGCCATGATCGGGTTCATAGCGAGCTTGGCTGGGACAAGCAGATCGCACCGCTGATAAACGCCTATCAGCGATTGTTCGCCTGACGCTTGGGCGCGCTCCATATCCGGCGCCGCGCCCATACTTCACCCCACATCTCCGCCGGCTCACGCAGCCGCCCTATGATGCCTGCAGCTAGTCGATAGAGCAGGGCGCGCACGCCGACACCGATGATCATCAACCCGCATGTGAAACGTGACTTGATCGTGCCCATGGTGCGGCGCGCGAGTTCGACCTTTGCTTCGCAAATCCGCATTCGCGCATCGTAACGGTTGGATGCGCTCGCCTGGCCATGGTGGATGATCGTGGCAGTAGGTGTGGTGCGCGGCAGTGCCCCGAGCCGCCGCGCCCGTCCGCATAATTCGGCTTCCTCGCCATACATGAAGAAGTCCGGCGCAAACCCTCCGAGCTCTTCCCAGAACGAGCGCTCGATGAGGAAGAAACAGCCTGAAACGATATCGACTTCCCGTTCGGTGGACCGATCCCAGCCGCCAAGCCCTTCCGGATTGAAGAGGTTGCTCCGCGGGAACAGCAGCGTGAGGCCGGCTGCGAAGCAGAAGGCGCTCCAGGTGCCGAACGCGCCCCACGCCGAGCCGATGTTGAGGCTGCCGTCGGCGAAGATCGTCCGACCGCCCCAGATCCGCGCTTCGGGCCGTTTGGCGGCAAAAGCCATCAGCCGGTCAACCGCTTGATCGAGAACGACCGTATCGCTGTTGAGCAGCAGCAGGTAGCGTCCGCGTGCTCTCGCGGCGGCAAGGTTGTTTGCGTGCCCGAAGCCGTGATTGATGGGCTCTGCCATCAGCCGGACCTGTGGAAATGTGGCAGCGATCGCATCGGCCGATCCGTCCTGCGATCCATTGTCGACCAGGATTGTCTCGAAAGTGACTTCCCTGGTCTGCGCGTACAGCGATTCGAGACAATCGATCGTCATCGCCCGCGTATTCCAGTTTACGACAAGCACCGAGAGGTCTGGATCGGGGCCTTCAGTCACATCGCCCCCACCATGCCGAGCCCAATTTGTGGCCATTTTCTATATCCGACGGGAGAACTTGCCAATAGCGGCGGGACTTTCTATTGCAGTGCGGCATAGGGGCTGATCAACACAATGCTAGCTGCGTCTCGTCATGATCAGGGCCATTGGAGTCGCGGCGTGGAGTCTCCGTGGGGCGCGTGGTTGGTCGCTGCTTCACTGCTTACGCTCCTGGCCCTGGGCGGCTCGAATCAGCAGAGCGTGGCACCCCGTATGATCAGCATCGGCATAGGGCTGACGCTCTTGGGAGTGGCGCTCTACAGGCTCGACTGGCGACAATTCTATGCAGAAGACCGGTTGCTCTCTTGGGTGCTGATGGGAGTGGGCGCGCTATTCGTGATCCAACTCGTGCCGCTGCCTCCGTCGATCTGGTCCGCATTGCCGGGGCGCGATCTGTTCGTCTACGGCGACCAGTTGATGGTGGGTGTTCTACCGAACCGTCCTGTCAGCCTCGACCCCGACGCGACAATTGCTGACGCTGTCTTCCTTTTCGCGCCACTCGGCGTCTACGCCTTTCTCCGGGCTACCCAGAGAGATAAAAGCATCGAACAATTCTTCGCAATATTCGTCGTTTTTGCGGGTTTGTCGCTGCTTCTGGCCTTGGCGCAGGCATTTTTCGGGTCGGGATTCTATCTCTACGAAACCAGATCGGCGACCCCGACGGGTCTCTTCGCCAACCGCAACCATCAGGCGATCATGTTTGCGTGTGCGATCCCGATCAGCGCTGCATTCATCATACGGCACGGCTTGGGCGATCGCTTCGCTGAGCGCGCGGGCCTGCCTGCCCCGACCGGTCGGTGGATCATTTGCATTATGATCTTCGGCATATTCGCCATCGGTGCCTTGCTCACCGGATCGCGTACCGGCAGCCTATTGCTGGTCCCAGCAATAGGCGCTGCTGCGGTGATTGGTAACGGGTTGCCCGGCGTGTCTAGGCGTGCGTTGCTGATTGTTGCGGGGATCCTGGCGGTGGGGACGATCGCACTGACGATTCTGCCCAATATGGGAGGTCCGCTTGGCCTTGTCTTCTCGCGAGCGATCACGGGGGAGGAGGATCGATTCAGCTACTGGCCGGCGGCCTTTAACGCCGCCATGGTGTATTTCCCGGTCGGGAGTGGAATCGGCACGTTCGATCAGATCTTCCAGGTGCATGAGCCGGTCGGCTTGCTCGCGCCACTGCACCTCTATAACGCCCATAATGACTGGCTTGAGTTAATGCTGGAAACGGGCTTGTTTGGGCCTGCGCTGGGTATCGTTTTTTTGGTGTGGCTGGCGCGGCGGATGTCTCAGGTGTGGCGGCGGCCGGGAATCGATGCGGTGCTGCCCAGGGCGGCGAGCGTCGTTATCCTGCTCCTTCTACTCCATTCTGTTGTCGACTATCCCTTGCGCATGACGGCGCTGGCGACGCTATTCGCAGCCGCGGTCTGCGTGTTGGCGGGCCAAGCGCAGACCGTATCGAGATTGCGGACCGGTGAACTTTGTGGGTAACTGGTTTCGAAGTTGGCTGTCCTTACCCGCGCGTTGCTCGGGCCATGAACGAGGTTGGTTCCAGATGAAAAGATTGATTGGGGCATCCCTTGGCCTGCTTCTCTGCGCGTGCAGCGGCTCGCCGCACCCGCAACAGGGTATTGTACGACCCGCGGGGGACTCCATCGCACCCGAATTGCTCGTCGCCGATCTCACGAACGCGAAGATAGAGAGTGGGGATCAGTTGGCAGTCCAGGTCTATCGCGAGCCCGAACTGTCGCTCGCCGCCGTCACTGTGGATCCTTCGGGCAACATTGAAATGCCGCTGACGGGCACCACCGCCGTGGCTGGGCTGACCGCAGCGCAATTGAGCGCCCGTATCCAGGGGGATATGGCGCGTTTCGTCGTCTCGCCGCGGGTTACGGTGAACATCACCTCCTATAATTCGCGCACCTTCACCGTCGAGGGCGAGGTAAATAATCCTGGTGTGTTCCAGTATCAGAATGGCATGACGCTGCTGTCGGCTGTCGCGGTTGCAAAGAGCCCGACACCGATTGCGAGGACCGCGGAGGTCAGCGTCATCCGCACTACGCCGACAGGTCGGTATCTCGGCGTGTTCGACCTGGAAGCGATCCGCGCCGGCCGAATGTCCGATATTCAGTTGCAGCCCAAAGACTATGTGGTCGTTGGCCGATCCGGACGACGCGAATTCTGGCGCGGCTTCCTGCAGGCCGCGCCGCTGATCGGGCTTTTTACCCGGTTTTGATACCCCCGTTTCTCTGAGCGACGCCCCGAGCGCCAAGGATTGTTGTAACCAATGGCTACTTTCGACCGTTACCTGCCCGTTCCGGATCGCAATGGCGCGGACACGATGTCGCCTTCGTCGGACGTGGGCTCGCATGTCGGTGAGGCTCAGGAGAGTACGGGGTTTGCTATAAGTTTGGCCGATATTCGAGCGATGGCGTGGCGGCAGCGCTGGCCGGCCGCTATCATAGTCGTGGCGGCGGTCCTTGTCGGGATCGTCATCACGCTGCTCATGACACCGATTTATCAGGCTCAGGCGACCGTTCAGATCAAGCAGGAATCTACGAACATCGTGCAGGGCCAGGATGTCAATCCTGCAACAAGTATTGCAGACGCGGGACGATATCTTCAGACGCAACAGGACCTCGTTGCCAGCCGCTCTATGGCGGAACGCGTTGCCGACAAGCTGAAGCTCGACCGCAGTGATAATTTCATAGTAGCAATGAAGGGCAAGCCGCTGGAGGGCGAGGTGCCGGCAAGTCAGCTTCGCAGTGCCCGACACGAGCGTGTGGTCGCATATCTGACCGGGAACGTGTCGACGGCCCTTCCTGCTGGTTCACGTATTCTTGCACTCCATTTTAATAGCCCTTCGCCACGCTTCGCCGCGCTTGTCGCGAACGCCTATGCGGACAGCTTCATCGAACAGAATGTAGAGACTTCATTTAACTCTAGCAAATATGCACGTGACTTCCTCGCGCATCAGATCGAAGCCGCCCGTGCACGGCTGTCCGTGTCAGAGCAGAAGTCGATCGAATATGCTCGCAATACACAACTGATCGATGCCAGCGACGCAGCCGCGTCGCGTAACGAAGAAGGAGGATCTGCAGCTGGCCGGTCACTCACCACGGCCAGCCTGGTGGGACTCAATCAGCGGCTTGGCGAGGTTCGGGCGGATCGGATTGCCGCCGAGAGCCGCTGGAGGCAGGCACAGGCAAGCTCGTTGCTCGAACTGCCCGAGGTTGTGTCGAATGCCAGTGTGTCCACGCTGCAGCAGCAGCGCGCGGAAGTGGCTTCGCAGTTGAACCTGCTGCGTGCACGCTACGAGCCGGATCATCCCGAGGTGAAGCAGGCGCAGGCACGGCTCGCGTCGATCGATCAGGCGATTACGCGAATTGCGACTAACATCCGCCAGTCGCTCCAAAATGCCTATCTTGCCGCCCAACGCCAGGAGGCGGATATCAATACCGGCATCCAATCCGCGCGGGGGGAGGTCCTCGGCGAACAGCAGCGCCGCGTCCAACTGAACCTGCTGGCCCAAGACGTATCCACAAACCGCCAGACTTTGAACGACCTGCTACAGCGCTACAACCAGGTAAACGCGGCATCAGGAATCATTAATAATAACTTGTCATTGGTTGATGAAGCTACGGTACCGGGCGCCCCAATAAAGCCGAATCCGTTTCGCAATATCCTCTCCGCGTTTGCGATCGGAATTGCGCTGGCGATTGCCGCTGGGCTCCTGCGTGAAGGCATAGACGATACTGTGCGGTCGCCGGAGGATGTCGAAAACAAGCTAAGGCTCCCAGTGCTTGGTAGCGTGCCGGTAGCGGGCTCCGGGGAAATCACCGTCGAGAACATCGTCTCGAACCCGAAGCTGGCGATGGCGGAGGCTTATTTCTCCATCCGGGCCGCACTTGACTTCTCGGCAGCTCACGGCCGACCGCGCAGCTTCCTGGTGACGTCGAGTGCTCCCTCGGAAGGCAAGACGACAACCGCGTTCGCGCTCGCAGTCGACTATGCGAGAATGGGGCTGCAGACGCTGTTGATCGACTGCGATCTCCGCCGGCCGGGTGTGCACCGCCTTGCGCAACTTCCCCTGGCCGAGGGGTTGGTCGACGTGTTGTCGGGTGCAATGCCGCTTGAGAAGGCCATCAAGAAGGTGCCGAATTCCGCGCTCAGCATCCTCACCGCAGGCAAGGTTGCCAGTAACTCGGTGCAGATATTCTCGAGCGATGTTTTCGAGAACTTCCTTGAGGCGCAGTCGGAAAAGTTCGACATCATCATCCTCGATACCGCGCCTGTCATGGGCCTCGCCGATACGCCACTGATAGCGCGCTCGGTCGAGGGCATCGTCCTGGTGGTCGAGGCCGGTCGCGCCCATCGTGGCCAGGGTAAGAATACGCTCAAGCGACTGCGCGACACCGGCGGCCGCATTCTCGGTACGGTCATCACCAAGTTCGATGCACGCTCGAGCGGCTATGGCTACAATTATTACCTGTCTTATTACGACTATAAGGGGGAAAGTGCCTGAGATGCGGGTCGGTCGCCTTATAATGGCGGTTGGAGTCCCCGTGGTGCTTGGCTTGGTCAGCTATGTGAGCCTGGCCGGCGCGGCCATGGCGCGCAGCAATCGGCCTGAACTCGGCTGGTCCCTCCCGTTCGGCAGTGGTGAGGCAATGGCCGTGGCTGCGCGCCGGGAGGCGTTGAGAGGCGCGGCGACGCCGCAAATCGTGCAGCTTTCAGTCGCCGCCGTCGCTTCTTCGCCGCTGCATCATGAACCCTTCTTCGCGACGTCGCGCGTGGTGCCACGGCCCGATCTCGCCGAAGCCCTGCTCATGCACGCGCACGCGTTGTCGAGACGCGATCGTCCGATGCTGGAAGTTTACGTCGCCAGTTTGCGGCGGCAGCGCGACATTTCCGGCGCGGTCGCGGTGTTCGACGAACTGTTCGCCCAGACAACCGGGCCCGAACCTTATTTCGCGATACTGGGCGACATGCTTGCCAACCCCACCGCGCGTGCAAGCGTTGCAGCGATCTTTGCACGAAAACATTCGTGGCGCAGTGCCTTCTTCGGGCAGATCGATCCTTCCCCCGGTCAAGTCGAATCGATCAGGCTGCTGCTCGCAGATATGCGGCGCCGCGGTACGCCTCTGCCAGACTCCGTGCTCATTCCATTGGTGCAGCGCCTTTCCTTCGGCGTTACAGGCCACAAGGTCGATGGGTGGCGCATCTGGAGCACGCGGAGCGGCGCGGACCCCCTGAGCTGGCCGGGGAGCGATGCGCCAGAGGCAATGCCTTACTCCTGGTCTGTTCCGGACGAACTCGCCGGGCGGGTGACGTTTGGCAATGGTGCGCTGCGGTACGACATCGAGGGCGCCGCCGGGGCGATCGTGGCGAAGTTGACGACAGCCTTCCCGGCAGGGCAATATCGTGTCGCCATCGCTGCTGCCGACGCGCGCGTGCGGCTGCAAACATCCTGCGGTAGTGGCACTACCTCCTTCGCGAGCGGCGCCGTGATCGCACTCGACACGAACTGTCCTATCCAGGCGCTCGCATTATGGGTACCATCTGGCAGCGAAACAGTGAGCAAGGTCGGCTTGACGCCGCTTCATTGAATGCCCGAGTCTATGCTCTCCGTACGGCTGGTTTGATGGAAGTCATCGAGTTCCTTGGAATCCGTTTCGATAGTCTCAGCTTCGACGAAGCATTGGCGGCGATTCAGGTGCGGCCTTCAAATGGGGCGTTTCGCTATGTCGTCACGCCGAATGTCGACCACATCGTCCGCTTGCACGAGAGCAAGGATCCGGAAGTCAAAATAGCCTATGAGGCTGCAGATCTGTGCTTTTGCGACAGCCAGGTCCTGCGGTTGCTGGCGCAACCTTTTGGCATCCAGTTCAGCACAATCACCGGGAGCGATCTGGTGCTGAGGCTCATCCCAGGTATGATCTTGCCGGGTGAGACGATCAATCTGGTGGGCGGCGACGCTGAGCTCGCTGAGCGGTTGCGGCGAATCCTGCCGGACACGCGGATTACCACGCACTTTCCTCCCATGGGGATGATTGAAAATCCCGCGGCAATGGCGGCGGCGGTCGATTTTATGCGATCGAATGCGGCGAGCTATCATTTGTTATGTTGTGGTTCGCCTCAACAGGAAGTGGTGGCCTATCGCGCAAAGCTCGATGGCAGCATCAGCGGCACTGCGCTGTGTATCGGCGCAGCCGTCGAGTTCCTGGTAGAGCGCAAGCAACGTGCGCCGCTCGTGATGCGGCGCATGGGGCTCGAATGGCTTCATCGGCTGGTGAGTGAGCCGCGGCGACTATGGAGACGGTACCTTATCCGAAGCCCCAAAGTGCTCCCGATCATACTGGGCTGGGCGTTTATGCCGCACCTGCGAAAGAAGTGACTTGCTTTGCTGGCGATTCGAAGGTATCTCCTCACGTAGGAATTAACGGAGACCCACTATGAAAACCATTCAGAAGTTGGTTGCGACGATTGCTGGTGTGGCTCTCGTGGGGTCGCCGGTCGCAGCCCTCGCGGCGCCTGCACCATATTCCGGACCGTCGGTTGTTGAAAGCGTCGACACGGGCAAGGGCGACAGCTTTTTCGGCGTTGCGCCGATTTTCTTCATCCTTGGCTTCGTCGTGATTGGCGGGGTGATTATCGTTGCCGTCGACGATTCGCGTAGCAATCGCTAAGCGGCTGACACCTATTTTTGAAGTGTAATGTGGGCTGGGAAATGCGTTTCCTGGCCCCATTTTTTGTGCTCATATTTGTTGGCTCGGCACAGGCGCCTGCGGTGCTGGGCCCGTCCGGTGGAGATTTTGAGCAACGCGTAACTGCGTACAAGCGTATGGTCTCCGTGCTGTACCGCTTGTCACGGACGGCGGCGAATCAATGTCCTGGCGAATCGATCGCTGGGCTTGTGCTCGATCATCCCGGTATGTACGCGCCCCGCGATCGTCCGTTGGTCGGGTTCTCTGATGGCGTCCCGTTTCCGCGTATCCTTGCCGTAGCCGATTCGTCGCCCGCCGCCGACGCGGGACTCGCTCGAGAAGACGCGATCCGCTTGATTGGCGCGTTGCCCGCCCCGCACCCAGCAACTGATGGCGGCCTCGCTGCTGTTGAAATGACGATTAAGATGATTGCCGAGCAAGGCCGCGATGGGCACCTGGCTTTGCAGGTGGAACGGAATGGGGAGATACGGTCAATCGCATTGTCGCTAGACCCCGGCTGTGACGTGTGGCTCGACTTGACACGAAGCAATAAGGTCTCCGCGCGATCGCGCGGGAGCTGGATACAGCTGTCCGAAGCGACGATCGCGCTCCTGCCTAAGGATGGTGAACTGGCCTTCGTCCTTGGGCATGAACTTGGACATATCGTGCTACGACGGCGAGGCGAGCGAGCGGGTCGTGATGTCGAGCGACGGGTCGACGATCTTGCACTCGGCTGGATGCGAGAGGCGGGTTACGCTCCGCAGGATGCACTGACCGCGATCGAGAAAATGGCGGACGATGCGCCATTGGGCACCTCTTGGGGTGTCCGTACGCGCATCTCGCACTTGCGAGAAGAGATCACGCCACGTTAGAGGCTTTGGGTGGCGATCCCATCAACGCGCGTTGAGCGGTGCCCGAGCCGGAGAATGCCAATGCTCAATCGCGGGAACTCGCCGAGTCTATCGACCGCCGCAGAGCCAAATGCAGCGATGGAGATACCCCTGGTATCGGTCCTGCTCGTCAACTGGAACACGAGGGAGATGACGCTTGAGTGCATCCGCTCGATCTATGCCGAGACGAAGGAGGCGCGGTTCGAAGTTATCGTTGTCGACAACGGTTCGCAGGACGAATCAGCGGAGGCGATCGCCGCAGAATTTCCCGATATCGTGCTGATGGCGGAGCGGGAGAACCACGGCTTTGCGTTCGCTACGAATATCTCGGCCGCGCGGGCGCTGGGGCGGTATCTGTTGCTGCTCAACACCGATACCGTCGTGCTCGATGGCGCGATCGACAAGCTGGTGGCCTTTGCCGAGCGTGTACCCGGCGCGCGCATATGGGGTGGCCGGACGGTGTTTGCCGATGGCAGCCTCAATCCTGGCTCGGTGTGGGGCAAGATCACGCCCTGGAGTATGTTCTGCATGACGAGTGGGTTGACCACTCTCTTTCGTTCAAGCCGCCTCTTCAATCCCGAAGGCTATGGCGGCTGGCGGCGAGATAGCGAGCGCGAAGTCGATGTCGTCCAGGGTTCGTTCTTCCTGATCGAAAAGGCATTCTGGAACGAGCTTGGCGGCTTCGATCCGGCGTTCTTCATGTATGGCGAGGAAGCTGATCTGTGTGCCCGGGCTCGCTCGGTTGGCGCTCGCCCGCGAATGACGCCAGAGGCGACCATCATTCACTACGGGGGGCGCAGCACGCGGGATGCGGCGCAGAAGATCATCTACAAACTTGGATGCCGGGTTGGGTTGATAAATCGGCATTTCAAGCCCGGCTGGCGTGCTTATGGACGTGCGCTGGTACTCCTCTGGGCATGGTGGCGCGCCAGACTCTACAGCTTGTCGGCGAGGGTAAATAAGCGTCACGCCGAAAGTTCCGCGCAATGGCGGGAAGCGTGGAATCGTCGCGTCGAGTGGCGAAATGGACCAGGTATCCGTCGCGTCGGGCGTTAAATCGTGGCGCAGCGAATCTTCACGACGCTCATCCAGAATTCCTATCGTGAACTGGTATCGCGGTGCCACACATTGGCGTGACCGCGCAGGCGATTCCAAAGCGCAAGGCAGCGTCCCAGCGTCTTTATTGACAGGTAAGTGCCGATATCGATTGGCGAGATACCGGCCCGGAAAGCCCGTGTGAGCGATCCGCTGCCCGTCCCAGCCTGTGGCACCGACGCCGGGAAGCCTTCGCGGAGCTGTCGGTCGCCCGCGCGACGGCGGCTCTCTATGCGAATTAACGAGCCAGCATCTCGCGGTGGAAAGACGGTGAAGCTGGCGGGCTTCCCGTTCGCATCGACGGCGACGCTGCGCCGCTCCTCCGATCGGAAGCGGGTCCGGACATAGCCATCATCAGCGATGATGTTAGGGAAGCGCCCAACGCGTGCCATCCCCGCCTCGGACAATCCGAAGATCCCGGATCCGATCATGTTATCCCGAATATATGGCTGGCTTTGCCAAACACGGAAATAAGCACGTACCGCTTTGCCCGAGGCACTGGTATCCACCCGGATCGCTGGAGCGGCGGCGAGCGCTTCGCCCGAGCGGAGCAGCGCTGCCGTGGCGGCGAGCGTCGCGTAGCTAACCATCACATCCGCATCCACGAAAAACCGCGGAAACACGGTCGCAAGCGCGTTGCCTTCATTGAGGGCAAGCGGTTTGGAGCCTTTGGGAAGGTCGAGCACAGTAGCGTGAGGCGCAACTTCACGCGCGATCTCGACTGTCCGGTCGCTGCAACCATTGGCCGCCACGATTATCTCCGGAAGTGCATCGGGAGGTGCGTCGCCTAATATGGCCTCGAGGCAGCGGCGGATCACAGCTTCCTCGTTATGTGCAGGGATTATAACAGAAAAGGGCAATTCGGCCATGTCTTACCCTGCCCAATATGATGCATAGGTCAGCGGCAACGTTTTGTGGGCTTTTACCCTCTAGCGATGCTTGACCCGCTTCCATTAGACATCGTGCTGTTCTGGGGCAACGGCATTCAGGTAGAATAGTTCGCGCTCATAAAATCCCAGACGTCGGGTATTCAACCTGCTGCACGCGCTTCGGGACGAGCCAGAGTTCCAAGCTATATATACCGGTGCGCGGACCACCGAGACAATCCGTCGGGCGATGCGCGGAGGAAGGAACGCGTAAGAGCGCTCGCCAGGCGGCTTCGGCGCCAGTCCGGCGAAGTAGAGCCGCGCAAGCGGGCGCGCGTAACGTCATTCATTGCACCGCCTTCGCGGGACCATGCGGCGTTGAGAGTCCGATCTCAGGCTGGTTTCGGTTCTGCGGGGTTAGTCTGAAGCACCCATCGCTCGGTACCTTCGAAGCCCATCGCTGTCAGGCGGCCCGTCAGATAGGCCCCGGTATCAAGTCCGATACGATTTGAACGCTCGTCTACATCCGGACTGATCGTGTGGCCATGCACAATCATCTTCTCGAATGGTTCGCCGGCTCCGAGGAATTCCCCGCGGATCCAGCGGAGGTCTTCGGGTTTTTGATCCGAAAGGGCGACGCCTGGACGGACCCCTGCGTGCACGAACGAATAGTCGCCGATATTGATCTGATCTTCGAAACTGCTGAGGAACGCGACGTGCGATGGAGGGACCGCACGCTGCAGAAATTCCATGAGATCATCAAAATTGGCGTTGAGATAGTCGGCTTCCTTCATACCATAGCTGGTAATCGTCGTGTCTCCACCTATCCGGTGCAAGAACTTGACCGCTCCAAGGTTGCCGGCGACCGCAGATAGAAACACCTCCTCATGGTTGCCCAGCAGGAACCGTGCCTCTGTATTGGTCTTCGCGAGCAAAAGGAGACGCTGGACGACGTCCGCCGAATCCGGGCCTCGGTCGATTAAATCACCCAAGAAGATCAACCTCGTCCGTGCCGGCCCGCGGTTCGTATCGTCAGTGTCGATCAAGTCCAGTAGTAGGTCGAGCAAATCAGCTCGCCCGTGGATATCTCCAATTGCATACAAGCGTTCGCCTGGCGGCGTTCGAGGAGCCAGCCTTGGCGTGACAGAAGTACTGGGAGAAAAGAATCTTTTTAGCATATTTTGCGGTTAATCTTTGCCGGGTTCAAGTTTCTGACGAGAAATTCAGAATGTTAGCTCATGGTCGTAATGCGTAAGCAAACCTATTCGCGAGAAATTTACGAGTCTCCCGCGCTTCCCGGTCTGTCCGCAATGTCGCGGAATATCCGAAACGACGGATGGCGGTTCGCGCTTCTCGACCACGCCAAATGGCGGAGAAACTCCGTGCCTTTTTCGGTGGGCTTCACGCACTCTCGTTTCGGTACCAAAACTCATCCACACAAATCGCTCCATATGTATCCATTATATCTTTTGTGCGTTGCGGCAAAGTGACGATCAACGCCGATCGCCTCGCAGAGCCGGCTACCTGGCTCTCGGAGATCCCGACATCACCATTTGCCTTCACGAGATCATCGACCGCGCGGGTCGAGATGCCCTGGATATAGGCCTGCTGCGATGTGTCCTCGTTCAAGCTGGATGTGGCCGATTTCGATGACGTGACCGCCGGTAATTGCGATTGGCAAGATATGCCAACGCATCTCATCAAAGCCCGTAAATTGTGGGACGAAATGTGGACGCGGACCTTGCTGCCTCGCCCGGACCGGCGCCAATGCGCCATTTCCCGCCTGACGATGGTGACCCCTACGGGAATCGAACCCGTGTTTCAGCCGTGAAAGGGCCGCGTCCTAGACCGCTAGACGAAGGGGCCATACTCGTTACCGAGCGTGGGCGTGCCGGTTAGGCAAATGCGGCGGGCTGGTCAACCCACTGCGTCATCTTGACGACGATGGCAGACCGCCTGGAGCTTGTTTCCGTCCGGATCGCGGACATAGGCGCCGTAATAATGGGCGTGATAATGCGGCCTCAGGCCAGGGCTGCCTTCATCGGTGCCGCCATGGGATAGTGCCGCCGCATGGAAGGCATCGACCGCGGCGCGATCAGGCGCGAGAAAGGCCGCGTGCGGTCCATTACCGGGATGAGCATCACCGCCATCGAACGGGCTGACGATGAACAGCTTGAGACCCGCCAGTTCGCCGAACACGAGCGTACCCGGCAGTTCAAACGGCTGTTTGACGCCCAGCGTGGCCATCACTGGCTCGTAGAAGCGGCGCGCGCGCTCGATATCATCGGTGCCGAAAGTGATGTGACTGAACATCGCCGTCTCCTCCTCAGTCAGCCCATGCCGCATCGTCGAGGTGCAACTCGGCGGCAGGCTTGGCCCCCCAGTCGTCGATTCGCGCCCGCCCGGCGAGCCATAGCCGGCGATGCGGCGGGGCGCCGAGCAAGGCCGCGCCCAGCGCCGTCTCGGCCTGACGGAACGCGACCGTCTTCAACACCCGTCCGTCATCGCCGCTGACGATCGCGCGGACATGGCCATTGCCGACGATATCCGCCTTCACGATGCGCACTGGCCCCGCAACCACGCGCGGCTGAGGCCAACCCATGCCGTACGGCCCGCCGGCATCCATCGCCTGTACCAGCGCAGGGGTGACGCCGCCCGCGGTCAGCAACGCGTCCAGCAGCAGCGCGCGATCGCCGATTGACCGCGTGACGGCCGCGTCGAGCCTTTCCTCGAGGAAATCGGCAAATGCCTCCAGTTGGTCCTCGGCGATCGTGAGGCCCGCCGCCATCGCATGCCCGCCGCCCGCGACGAGCAGGCCGCTGTCCTTGGCGGCCAGCACTGCCGCGCCGAGATCGACGCCCGGAATCGACCGGCCCGATCCCTTGCCGATGCCCTGTTCGTCGAGCGCGATCACCAGCGAGGGCCGTCCGAATTTTTCCTTCAGCCGTCCGGCGACGATGCCGATCACGCCGGGGTGCCAGCCGCGCCCGGCCACGACCATTACCGCGCGGTTGCCCTTGGCGCTGGCAAGACCCTCGGCGGCATCCTGCACGATCGTCTCGATCGCGCGCCGTTCCTCGTTCAGGCGATCGAGCTCGGCGGCGATGCTCGCGGCTTCGGCTGGATCGCGCGTGGTGAGCAGGCGCACGCCGAGATCGGATTTGCCGACGCGCCCGCCGGCATTGATCCGTGGCCCAAGCGCGAAGCCGAGATCGGTCGCGGTCGGCGCGCGCGTCAGCCGTGAGGCGGAGATCAGCGCGTTCAGGCCGATATTGCGGCGCTGGGCCATCACCTTCAGCCCCTGGCTGACAAAGGCGCGGTTGAGCCCCTTGAGCGAGGCGACATCGGCCACGGTGCCGAGCGCCACGATATCGAGCAGGTCGAGCAGGCGCGGCTCGGTGCGGCCCTCGAAAAAGCCGCGCGTCCTGAGCAGCCGGACCAGCGCCGCGCCGAGCAGAAAGGCAACACCGACCGCGGCGAGATGGCCGAACGCGGTGCCCTCGGCCTCGTCGAGCCGGTTGGGATTCACCAGCGCATGCGCATAAGGCAAGGCGGCCGCGCATTTATGGTGATCCACCACGATCACGTCCACGCCCGCCACGCGCGCCATCTCCAGCGCCTCGAATGCCTGGGCGCCGCAATCGACCGTGACGATCAGGCTCGCGCCTTCCTCCTTCAGCCGGACGAGCGCTTCGCCCGAGGGGCCGTACCCCTCCATCAGCCGGTCGGGGATATAGGCCCGCGCCTCCAGCCCAAGATCGCGCAGCAACAGGATCATGAGCGCGGCGGAGGTCGCGCCGTCCACGTCATAGTCGCCGAAGATCGCCACTTTCTCGCCGGCCTGGATCGCATCGGCGAGTCGCTCGGCCGCACGGTCCATGTCGCGGAAGATGGAAGGGTCCGGCATGAAGCCGCGGATGCTCGGCGCCTTGTGCGCGTCCAGCGCCTCGCGGGGGCATCCGCGCGACAGCAGCAGCTGAGTCACCAGATCGTCGGGCGAAAAGCCCGGATCGCGCGTGTCGGTTTCCAGCGCGCGCCAGCGCCAGGGTTGGCCAAGGATCGAATGCGAGATGTTGAGTACGGTGTTCACCGGCTTGCTCTCGCACATTTTGCCATGGCTGGAACAGGGGGCGAACGATGAGGAGCCTCAGGAAGGTAGCAGCCGCTCGATCGCAATCGCCGCTGCCTCGGCACCGTTTTCGGGACTGATCAGTGCGCCCACGCGTTCCGCCTCGGCGCGATAGGCCGGCCGGTCGAGCAGGGAGGAGATCATTACGGCCGCCCGGCGTGCGTTGAAGCGCCGCGCCTTGAGGACCTGGCCGATACCCATCTTGCGGATGCGATGCGCATTGTCGGCCTGATCGCCCATATGCGGCACGACCAGTTGCGGCTTGCCCGCGCGCAATGCCTGGCCCGTCGTGCCGATGCCGCCATGGTGGATGATCACTGCGGCCCTGGGGAACAGCGTGGAATGCGGCGCATAGGCGCGCACCAGGATGTTGCCCTCCGACTTCAATTTGGTTTTCTCGCCCGTCAGCAGCACCGCGCGGGCGCCGAGCAGCCTGGCCGTGGCGGCGGCCTCCTCGTAGAAATCGCCGGGTGCATAGACCGCAAACGAGCCGAGCGTGAACACCAGGGGTGGCGGGCCGTCGGCCAGAAAGGCCTCGAGCTCCGGATCGGGCGCCTCGGTCTCGCCGCCCTGGCTGTCATAGACCGGGAAGCCGACGATATCGGTATTGGCTGGCGCGTCCTTCTGGGGTGGGCCGAAGATAGGCGAGTAGCAGCACAGGGTCAGCGCGGTTTCGCGACTGATGTCGAACATCGACGGGTCACAGGCCGGGCTCAGGCCATGATGCGCCCGGACCTCGTCGACCCGCCGGCCATAGCGTAGCCGCATGACCTTGCGGATGACGCCATAGGCAAGCCGATTCCACCTGACCCCGATCGGGCTGCCCGGCCGCTGGATCAGCATCCAGAAATCCGAGGTTTTCGGCGGCGTGTGGACCGAAAGGATGGCCATCGGCTGAAGGATCACCGAGACGAGTGGCACGCGGCGTTTCTCGGCGATGATCGGCGCGCCGAACACGAACAGCGATCCGACGAGTATGTCGGCGCCACCAACTATCTCATCGAGCGCGGCGGTGCTCGATTCGAGCCAGGGCAGCAGCACCTGCTCGAGCAGATAGGTCTGGTCGGCCATGACGCGCTTGACCGCATCGTCCTCGCCCAGGCCCATGCGTTCGCGGATCGCGTCAAAGCTCGGCAGCACGGCGACCGCGTCCAGTCCAGCGGCTTGCGTCTTGGCGACATGATCCTCCGGCACTGCCAGGATGGGATGATGTCCGCGCCGTTTGAGCGCAAGGCCGATCGCCAGGAAAGGATGAAGGTCGCCGAGCGTCCCGACGGTCGTAAGCAGGATTGTACCCATGATCGGCTCGACGACATTCGGCTCGCGCCGCCTTACTGCTTCAGCCAGGCTCCCTCGCGGAACCATTTGGTGACGATGTATTTCGTGCCCTTCACCACTGGCATGCCTTCATGCAAGGTGAATTCGTTCGGGCTGCCGTCTTGATTCATGTTATTCCAAGCGAGCAGCAATCCGCGCTTCGGTGCGACGCGGATACCGGCCTGGGGAAACCAGGTCGCGCCGCCCTCCTCGACATTGTTGAGATAGATCATCGCCGTCCAGGTGCGCTGGCCGCCGCTTGCCTTCATCGCCTCCCAATAATGCTGGCCTTCATGGAAGAAATCGTGATGGGCGCGGAATTGCTGACCGGGCGCGTAGCGCTGCCCCTGCATCGTCTCGCCATTCACGGGGGGAAGGCCGAGCAGGTTGGCGATCGATTCGTCGATCGGCTGAACCTCCGGCGACCAGCGATTCATGTCGCAACTCTCGCTGGTGCGGAAGGTCGTGTCGCCGGATTCGGAGAGCAGGGTGGAGGGCCGGCGGTTCGAGTCGATCAGCCGCATCAGCGCGGTGCACTGTGCCGGGTTCAGGAAATCGAGATGGTAGTAGACCTGGGCCTTGTCGATCCTGGCGCGCTTCACCGCCGGATTCGCCTCCAGCCGTTGCGAGACGGTTTCGCCCGCGAGCTTGCGGATCGGGGACGGGCCGCCCGGTTTTTTCGGGACAAGGGGTTTTTTCGAGAACAGGGACATCGCGCCGCAATCTGCCGCTACGCCCCCAAAAAACAAGAGCTCAAAAACAAGGGGTCCGGCGACCATGCCGCCGGACCCCTCGCTTCACCGCATCCTCTTACCAGAAGATGTCGTAGACCGTGTCGACCACCTGGCCGCTATAGACATCGACCAGCAGCGCGTCGTTGTAATAGCGCACCCAGCGATACGGGCCATAGGCCGGCGGCAGGCCGTAATATTCCGGATCGTCGATCCAGTAATTCTGCTCGAACAGGATCGAGTTCAGCGTCAGGCCGATGCTGAAGCGGCGATAGCCATAATCCCAGCCGTAGGGCGCGTAATAGCGCGGCAGATGGTAGTTGTTACGGTACTGGTTGCGGCGCGACTGCCAGTTGTAGCGATTGTCGCTGCGCCAGCCACGGTTCCAGTTGCGGCCGTCATTGCCGTTCCAGCCACCGCCCCGGCCATTGTTGCCACGCCAGTTGCCGTCGTTGCCGCGACCATTGTTGCCACGCCAATCGCCGTTGTTCCGGCCATCATTGCCGCGGCCGTTGTTACCGCGCCAGTTGCCGTCGTTGCGACCGTCGTTGCCGCGGCCGTCATTGCCACGCACATTGCCGTCGCCGCGGCCGCCATTGTTGCGCCAGTCGCGATTGCCATTGCCCTGGCCCTGCTGCCAGTCGCCACGACCACCCGGGCGGCCGCCATTGGCCTGGGGCTGTTGCGGCTGCTGGGGCGGGACGGCCGCGCCGCCGTTCCGCCAGTCGACACGGTTGCCACCACGGAAATCCGGACGGCCGGCGGGGTTGCCGGGGGCTGCCTGGGGGTTGAATTGCGGGCGCTGCGGTTGCGGCTGCGCCTGACCCTGCTGCTGCGGCGCGCGGCCCTGCCAATTGCCACGGCCCCGGTCGCCGCCCCAGCCGCCGCCATTATTGGCGGGCCGTTCGGCGCGGGGCTGCGGCACAGGCTGTTGCTGCGGGCGCTGGAAATCGGGACGTGCCTGGCGCTGCTCGGCGCCCCGGTCCCCACCGCGATCCTGACGGTCCGCGTCGCGCGCATAGGCGGTCGCCGGCACGATGGCCGCCGTCGCCGCCAGAAGCGCGATGATAAAAGAAGTACGCATCTTAGTCCTTCCGGTACGCGGGCGCATGATTGGCCCGAACGATGCATCGCTTTTGCACCATTGGCGATGAGCCATTTCTGAATTGCGGCGACAGCATTGCGAAAGGATTCACCGTTGCTGTCGTCCGCCCGGCGTCAGCGCCGGGACGAGCCTTGCCGCGCTCGCGGGGTCGATTCCGGGCGGGGGGCCGGCATCGATCGTTTCGTCGCCGCGCTGGACGCGCGCAGCCCGCATCACTGCCTCGACGACGCGTGGATAGACGCCGCACCGGCACAGATTGGTGATCGCGCTTTTGATGTCCTCTTCGGACGGATTCCTGTTCTTCTTGATCAGCACCGCGGCGGCCATGACCATGCCGGGAATGCAGAAACCGCATTGCGGCACATTCCCGGCGATCCAGGCGAGCTGCACGGGATGGGTGCGTTCGCGTGACAGGCCTTCGATGGTGGTGACGAAGCTGCCCTCGATCGCGCCGATCGTCGCCTGGCAGGATCGCACCGCCTCACCGTCGATATCCACCGTGCAGGCGCCGCATTCGCCATTGCCGCAGCCATATTTGGTGCCCGTCAGGTTGGAGGCGTCGCGCAGCGCCCAGAGCAGGGGCGTCTTCGGATCCATTTTATATTCGACGGGCTGGTTGTTGACGGTGAAGCGGGTCATGCCAGCAGCTTAGGGCAAAGGCCGGTATTGGGAAACGGCGTGTTTCCGGGCGCGCGATTGCGATGGGACAGGGCAGGGCCGATATCCCGTGCATGACACTTCCCACGCTCTTCGTGCCGCATGGCGGCGGCCCCTGCTTCTTCATGGACCCGGCCGGCGGCCCGCCCGATCCGATGTGGCGGCCGATGCAGGCGTATCTCGCCGGCCTGATCGCGTCACTGCCCGAGCGGCCCAAAGCGATCCTGATGGTCTCCGGTCATTGGGAGGAGCAGGAGGTGACTGTCCATGCCGGCAATGGCCAGCCGTTGCTGTACGATTATTACGGCTTTCCCGAACACACCTACCATCTGCACTGGGATGCGCCCGGCGCGCCCGATGTCGCGCGCCGAGCCGAGGCGCTGCTCGAACATGCCGGCTTCCCGGTGCGCGAGGAGAAGGCGCGGGGCTGGGACCACGGCGTGTTCATCCCGATGATGGTCGCGGTGCCCGGCGCGGATATCCCGCTGGTCCAGCTGTCGCTGCGCAAGGATCTCGATCCCGCAGCGCATATCGCCATCGGCCGTGCCCTGGCCCCGCTGCGCGACGAAGGCGTGCTGATCGTCGGATCGGGCATGAGCTTCCACAACCTGCGCGCCCGCGGCCCGCAGGTTACGCCGGTGGCGGACGAATGGGACGCCGCGCTGACGGCGGCCGTGACCGATCCCGATCCTGCCGCACGCGCGGATCGTGTGGCGCGCTGGGAGGAACTGCCTCACGCGCGGTTCGCGCATCCCGAGGCGGAGCATCTGCTGCCGCTGATGGTGGCGGTTGGTGCCGGCGGTGAGGGGCCGGCGGTACGCGACTATGCCGATCATGTGCTCGGCGGGGCGGTGTCGGGCTACAGGTTCGGCTGAGCATTCCTCCCCGGAACGGGGAGGGGGACCACGAAGTGGTGGAGGGGCTTGGAGCGAGTCCACGTCGCCGTGCTCCAAGCCCCTCCACCACCCGCTGAAGAAGCGGGCGGTCCCCCTCCCCCGGTTCCCGGGGGAGGAATGAAAAGTTAGTTCCGCCAGCTCGTGTCGATCTTGTCGACCAGGCGCACCATTGCCTCGAAATCGGCCTTGCCCGGCCCGCCGGGGATCGAGACCTGGTGCAGGTCGCGCTGGTGCACCGCGACCACTTCGGGCGGCACTTCGATCGGCGTGCCCATGCCGGCGGTCGCGACCTGGATCTCGCAGGCGCGCTGCAGCGACCAGTGCTTGATAAAGGCCTCGGGCAGGGTCCGGCCCATCACCAGGATGCCGTGGTTCTTCAGCAGCATCACGCGCTTGTCGCCGAGATGCTCGAGCAGCCGCTCGCCCTCCTCGTCGCGCACCGTCACGCCCTCGAAGTCATGATAGGCGATCTGGCCGATGAAGTTGCAGGCGTAGAAGTTCGTCGCGCGCAGCCCGCCTTCGACCGAGCTGACCGCCATGCCCGCCGTGGTGTGGGTGTGCATGATGCAATGCGCGTCGGGCAGGTGCCGGTGGAACAGCGCATGCTGGACGAAGCCCGCCCGGTTCACCGGATAGGGATTGTCGTCGAGCTTGTTGCCGTCGATGTCGATCTTGACCAGGGTCGAGGCGGTGACCTCGCTGAAATGCAGCCCGAACGGGTTGATCAGGAACGCGCCTTCCTCGCCCGGGATCTTCAAGGTGATGTGGTTGTAGATCATCTCGGACCAGCCGAGCATCGCGAACACGCGGTAACAGGCGGCGAGCTGCTGGCGCGCCTCCCATTCGGCTTCGCTCATCTGCGAATTGCGAAGGACGGCGGTGGCCATGGCGCTTTCTCCTATGGGTTCTTCTTTGCAACCCATATCGCATGACGGCGCGAGACAGGCAAATCTTTCGGTCCGCCGGGATCGATCCTCGGGAAGATATGGGACACCAGCATGTCCCATATCTGTCGATCATAATTTCAGAATATTATATTGAATATCAATAGTTTGATGAAGTTTTCTCTCATCGTGATCCGTGAAGTCAGGGGGGATCGTTTCGCGCATGATACGATGCGCCATGGCGTCCCTAGGCTGCGCCCATTGCCCCGGCCGCATGCAGCGCGGCGATCTCGTCTTCGGAAAAGCCGTAGTCGGCCAGGATCGTGTCGGACTCGGCCGGACCGGCCATCACCGGGGGCACGGTGTCGCTGACTGAATAGCGTGGGACAGGGGCCGGCTGGAGCACGCCGCCGGCTTCCACGAAAGTGCCGCGCGCGCGATTATGCGGGTGCGCCGCCGCGTCGTCGAAGCCGAGCACCGGCGCGAAACATGCCTCGTGCCCGGCAAAGGCCTCGACCCACTCGGCCTGCGACCGTTCCCGGAACCGGCGCGCCAGGTCGGCCGTCAGCGTCGGCCACAGGGCGGGCGCGAACTGCGCGTCCCATTCCGCGCCGTCGAGGCTCATCACCGCGCGCAACGCCTTGTAGAATTGCGGCTCGATCGCCCCGATCGCCACCCATTTGCCGTCAGCGGTCTCATAGCTGTCGTAGAAATGCGCGCCGCCATCGAGCAGGTTGGTGCCGCGCGCATCGCCCCAGCGGCCCATCGCGCGGAATCCCCACATCATGCTCATCAGCAGCGCGGAGCCGTCGGTCATCGCGCAATCGACCACCTGGCCGCGCCCGGTCGCCTGCGCCTGCAGGATCGCGGCAAGCATGCCGAAGGCGAGCATCATGCCGCCGCCGCCAAAGTCGCCGACCAGGTTGATCGGCGCGACCGGCTTGCCGCCAGCTTCGCCAAAGGCATGGAGCGCGCCCGAGATTGCGATGTAATTGATGTCATGCCCGACATCGGCCGCCATCGGCCCGGTCTGCCCCCATCCGGTCATACGGCCATAGACGAGCCCTGGATTGTCGGCGAGCAGTACCTCGGGGCCCAGACCCAGCCGCTCCATCACGCCGGGCCGGAAGCCCTCGATCAGGCCGTCACAGCCCTGTGCAAGCCGCCGTACGGCAAGCACCGCCTCGGGCTTCTTCATGTCGAGTTGAATCACGCGGCGGGAGCGCAGCAACGGATCCTTCGCCGCCACCGCGAAACCACCGCCGTCGCCCGGCCGCTCGATCCGGATCACTTCGGCACCGTGATCGGCGAGCATCATCGCGCAGAACGGGCCGGGGCCGATCCCCGCCATTTCGAGGATACGCAGGCCGGCCAGAGGTCCGCTCATAAGGGGTCGTCCTGTCCCAGCATCGGCGCGGCGCGCTCGAGCGCGAGCGGTGCGTCGGAAAAGCGGATCGGCGTGCGCAGCCCCGGGATGGCCATGCCGTCCCGGTCGAGCGTCAGCGCCATGCCGCGATGGACGATCTGCGGATCGGCAAAGGCCTGGGCCACCGAGTTGATCGGTCCCGCGGGCACCCCCACGGCTTCGAGCGTCGCCAGCAAGGCGTCGCGTTCGTGCCGCGACGTCGCCTCCCGGATCGCCGCGAACAGCGGCTCGCGACATTCGAGCCGCCCGGCATTGGTCGCGAAGCGCGGATCGGCCCGGAGCGCATCCAGCCCGAGCGCGTCGCAGAAGCGGACGAACTGTCCGTCATTGCCCACCGCGAGGATGAACCATCCGTCGCTGGTCGGGAAAACCGCATAGGGCGAGACGTTGAGATGCGCATTGCCGAGCCGCGGCGGCGTCACGCCGCTGACGAAATAGTTCATCGCCTGGTTGGCGAGCACGCCGACCATGGTGTCGAACAGCGCCATGTCGATCTGCTGCCCGCGCCCGGTCTTTTCGCGCTGGGCGAGCGCGGCCTGAATCGCGATCACCGAATAGAGCCCGGTCATGATGTCGGCGAACGCCACCCCGACCTTTTGCGGCGCGCCGTCCGGTTCGCCGGTCAGGTCCATGATGCCGCTCATGCCCTGGATGATGAAGTCGTAGCCCGCGCGGCTCGCATAGGGCCCGTCCTGGCCGAAGCCGGTGATCGAGCAATAGACCAGCCGCGGGTTGATCGCGCTGAGGCTCGCATAATCGAGGCCGTATTTGGCGAGTCCGCCGACCTTGAAATTCTCGATCAGCACATCGGCATCGGCGATCATGCGCCGCACCTCGGCCTGGCCTTCCGCCGTGCGGAAATCGAGAACGACCGATTTCTTGCCGCGATTGGTCGCATGGAAATAGCCGGCGTCGCGGCTGCCGTCGGGGTTGTCGATAAAGGGCGGTCCCCAGGTGCGGGTATCGTCGCCCTCGGGGCTTTCGACCTTGATCACCTCGGCGCCGAGATCGGCCAAGGTTTGCCCCGCCCAAGGGCCGGCGAGGATGCGGGCGAGTTCGATGACCTTGAGGCCTGTGAGGGGAGGTTCAGCCACCGGCCTCTCCTTCCTGTTCCCCGGCGAAGGCCGGGGCCCAGTTGGAAAGGTTGCTGTAACAGCGCGCAGCACCAGCCAACAAAAGACGTTCCAACTGGGCCCCGGCCTTCGCCGGGGAGCAGGAGGAAACGAACGCGTTCAAAACGCCGCGATCCCCGTGATCGCGCGGCCGAGGATCAGCGCATGGACGTCATGCGCGCCTTCATAGGTGTTGACCGTCTCCAGGTTCATCAGATGGCGCATGACCTGATATTCGCCCGAGATGCCGTTGCCGCCATGCATGTCGCGGCTCATCCGCGCGATATCGAGTGCCTTGCCGACATTGTTGCGCTTCACGATCGAGATCATCTCGGGCGCGAACCGGCCGGCGTCGATCAGCCGCCCGACCCGAAGGCTCGCCTGTAGCCCCAGCGCGATCTCGGTCTCCATGTCGGCCAGCTTCTTCTGGTAAAGCTGGTTCGCCGCCAGCGGCTTGCCGAACTGCGCCCGGTCGAGCCCATATTGCCGCGCCGCATGGAAGCAGAATTCGGCCGCGCCCATCGATCCCCAGCTGATCCCGTAGCGCGCCCGGTTGAGGCAGCCGAACGGGCCCTTCAGCCCCTGCACGTCGGGCAGCAGCGCCTCTTCGCCGACCTCGACATCGTCCATCATCACCATGCCGGTGATCGAGGCGCGCAAGCTCAGCTTGCCCTCGATCTTCGGCGTGCTGAGGCCCTTCATGCCCTTTTCCAGCACGAAGCCGCGAATGCCGCCGCCATGCTCGTCGGACTTGGCCCAGATGATGAAGACGTCGGCGATCGGCGCGTTGGAGATCCAGGTCTTGGAGCCCGACAGGCGATAACCATCCGCGGTCTTCACCGCCCGCGTCTTCATGCCCCCGGGGTCGGAGCCCGCATCGGGCTCGGTCAGGCCGAAACAGCCGATCCACTCACCGCTCGCCAGCTGGGGCAGATATTTGCGCTTCTGCTCCTCGGATCCGTACGCATAGATCGGATACATCACGAGGCTCGACTGGACGCTCATCATCGACCGGTAGCCCGAATCGACTCGCTCCACCTCGCGCGCGACCAGGCCGTACGCCACGTACGATGCGCCGACGCCGCCATATTCCTCCGGCACGGTCGGCCCGAGCAAACCGAGCTCGCCCATCTCGCGGAAGATCGATTCGTCGGTGGTCTCGTTGGCAAAGGCGTCGATGATGCGCGGGGCGAGCTTGTCCTGCGCATAAGCCCGCGCCGAATCGCGGATCATCCGCTCGTCATCTTCGAGCTGATCGTCGAGGAAAAAAGGGTCCGCCCAGTCGAATGCGCCCATGCCGGCCATATAATGTCTCCTTGCGGCCCCGCTGCCAGCAGGGAAATGGGTTTGCAACCACTCCCGTTCGTCCTGAGTAGCCGCTGAGCCTGTCGAAGCCTGTCCTGAGCGCCTGCCTTGGCAGGCAGTCGAAGGGCGGCGTATCGAAGGACAAGCGTTACCCCGCTCCAACCCTGCTTCGATACGGGCCTTCGACTTCGCTCAGTCCCTACTCAGCACGAACGGGTAGAGGATGTCACAAATCGAGCACGCGATCGTCGAACAGCCCGAAGGCCAGGGTCGAGGCGTAGAAGGCGACGGCCTTCTCGCGCGGCATGGTGCTTGCCCATTTGCGCATGTCGAAGGCCGCGTTCTGCAGCGCCATCAGCGCCTGCGACGCGACCAGCGCGTCGACCGGGCGAATCGATCCTTCCGCGATCCCGTCCATCATCGTGCCGGCATAGCGCCGCGCGATCCGGTTGGAGCGCTCGACCATCGCGCGCCGCACGGTGCGCGGCAGGCCCGACAGCGCCGTGGTGCGCAGGAGCGGCCCGCGCTCGGAGAATTGCACGTCGAGCAGGGTCGCGATCGTGCCCGTCAACCGCTGCCAATGGCTCCCGCCGCGCTCGTCGGCGAGCTGCTGGGCATCGGCGATCGTGTCGAAGCTGCGCTTGTAGCAGGCGATGACCAGGTCATCCTTGGCATCGAGATGATGGTAGAAGCTGCCCTTGGTCACGTTCAGCTCGGATGCGATCTTCTGCACCGAGGCGCCGCGATAGCCGAGCTCGTTGATCAGCCGGGTCGCCGCGAGCAGGAAGGCCTCGCGCCCCGGCTCGGGTTCTTCATGCTCGAGGTTGATCAGCGCGGGCGCCCAATTCTGATTCGGGCCCGCGATGCCGTGCTCGAACACATCCATCAGCCGTTCCTCGATCCGGCCGAACTGGTCGAGCTCGTACCGGACGAGCCAGAGCGGCAGCCAGAAGGTGTTCTCCAGCAGGACGTGCGCGCGCGCGCCGTGCAGGTCGGTCTCGGCGCGGTTGGCGGCAGGCCCCCACAGGCTGCGAGTCGTGCGGAACACCCGCTGCCAGCCCGCCAGCAGGCGGCCGCGCACCGGCTCCTCCATCGCGCGCAGATCGGAGAGCACGGCAAAGGCCTGCTCCTCGCCGCGCTCGATCCTGGCGAATCGCTCCATGTTGAGCGCCAGGTAATGCGCGACCCGCGCCTGCGGCGTCGGCTTTTGCTGCGATTCGTCGAGCATCGCCTGAAGCCGGTCGAGCGTATGCTCGAAACAGGCAGCGGCGAGATCTTCCTTGCGCTTGAAATAATAAGTGACGCTGGTGGTGTTGAGCCCCACGCGCCGCGCCACGTCGGCGAAGGTCATGCCCTTCGCGCTCTGTTCGTTGATCGCTTCGGCGGCGGCGGCGAGAATCGCATCCCGCTTGGCGCGGAACCGCTTCGTGCCTGCCTCCTCCTCCCCCTGGACGTCTTCGGCAGCTTGCATGAGTGAAACTGTAACATCTTCTTTTCGAAGAGACAGTGTTTTTTCTGCGCGCCCGTTCGACTGCGATTTCGGCCGCAAAGGCGCTTTACCGAAAACGCGGTACGGTCTAACGCCCCATGGAAAGAGCGATGGAGGATGCACCATGGATTTCACGCTGAGCGAGCGCGAGACCTATTTTCGGGACCGCGTAAAGACCTTCATCGACCAGAATATCCGGCCCCGCCAGGACGAGTATCACCGGCAGGAGCAGGAGGGCGAGCGCTGGAAGGTCATTCCCGTCATCGAGGAGATGAAGGTCAAGGCGCGCGAGGCGGGCCTGTGGAATTTCTTCATGCCGCCGCATTCCGGCCAGAGCCATGTCGACGACAGTTTCGCATTCGAGGGCACGCAGCTCACCAACCTCGAATATGCGCTCTGCGCCGAGGAGATGGGCAAGGTCGGCTGGGCGTCGGAATGCTTCAACTGCTCCGCGCCCGACACCGGCAATATGGAAGTGTTCCATCGCTACGGCACGCGCGAACAGAAGGAGCGGTGGCTCAGGCCCTTGATGAACGGCGAGATTCGCTCCGCCTTCCTGATGACCGAGCCGGCGGTCGCCTCGTCCGATGCGACCAACATCCAGACCTCGATGGTCCGCGATGGCGACGACTATGTGATCAACGGCACGAAATGGTGGTCCTCGGGCGTCGGCGATCCGCGCTGCAAGGTCGCTATCGTCATGGGCAAGACCAACCCGGAGAGCTCGCGCCACAGCCAGCAGAGCCAGGTCCTGGTCCCGCTCGACGCCCCCGGCGTGACGATCAAGCGCATGCTTTCGGTTTACGGGTATGATCACGCGCCGCACGGGCATGGCGAGGTCGAGCTCAAGGACGTGCGCGTTCCGGTGGATAATCTGCTGCTCGGCGAAGGCCGTGGATTCGAGATCGCGCAGGGCCGTCTCGGGCCGGGACGCATCCATCATTGCATGCGCACGATCGGCGTCGCCGAGGTCGCGATCGAGGCGATGGCCAAGCGCCTGCTCAGCCGCGTCGCCTTCGGCAAGCGCATCGCCGACCATTCGATCTGGGAGCAGCGCATCGCCAAGGCGCGCATCGATATCGAGATGACCCGCCTGCTGTGCCTCAAGGCAGCCGATATGATGGACAAGGCGGGCAACAAGTCCGCCCAGCTAGAGATCGCGATGATCAAGGTCGCGGCGCCCACCATGGCGCTGCAGATCCTCGACGATGCGATCCAGGCGCATGGCGGCGGCGGCGTCAGCCAGGATTTCGAGCTCGCCCATGCCTGGGCCGCGATGCGCACCCTGCGCTTCGCCGACGGGCCGGACGAAGTGCACAACCGCGCCATCGCGCGCAACGAGTTCGGGAAATATGCCGAGTTCAAGGCGGACCGGCCGTCGAGCGGCGAACTCGGCGTTTCGCGCTAGGCGTCGCCCCGGCGGAGGCCGGGGCCGCTTCCTTACGAAGCTCGCCCGAAGCACATAGCGGCCCCGGCCTGCGCCGGGGCAACGAAGGAAGAGAATGAAAGCTGCCGTCCTTTTCGAGCCGAAGACCGAGCTGCAGATCGAGGATATCTCGGTCTCCAATCCGGGCCCGCGCGAAGTGCTGATCCGCACGGTGGCGGTCGGTGTCTGCCGGTCGGACCTGCATTTCGTCGACGGCGCCTTTCCGCATCCCGTGCCGACCGTGCCGGGGCATGAGGCGGCCGGCATCATCGAGGCGGTCGGCAGCGACGTCGCGCATCTGAAGGTCGGCGATCATGTCATCACCTTCTTCACCGTGTTCTGCGGCAGCTGCGAGATGTGCGTCACCGGCCGCCCGTCCTTGTGCGTCGATCCCTCGACGCGCCGCGCCAAGGATGCGCCGCCGCGCCTCAGCCTGAAGGACGGCACGCCGCTCGCGCCGTTCCTCAACCTGTCCGCCTTTGCCGAGATGATGCTGGTGCACGAAAATGCGTGCGTCGCGATCTCGAAGGACATGCCGCTCGATCGTGCGGCGCTGCTCGGCTGCGCGGTGATCACCGGGGCGGGATCGATCTTCAACGACAGCCGGCTTCGTCCCGGTGAGACGGTGGCGGTGATCGGCTGTGGCGGCATCGGCCTCGCCGCGGTCAATGCGGCGAAGATCGCGGGCGCCGGCCAGATCATCGCGATCGATCCGGTGCCGGACAAGCGCGCCCTGGCCGAGAAGCTGGGGGCGACTCACGCGCTCGACGCGATGGACCCCGATCTCGCCAAGAAGGTGATCGGCATGACCGGCGGCGGCGTGCATTATGCGATCGAGGCAGTCGGGCGCTCCAACACCGCGGAGCTCGCCTGGACGATCCTGCGCCGCGGCGGCACGGCGACGATCCTCGGCATGATCGCGCCCGGCAACAATGTCAGCATCGCCGGCCCGACCTTCCTCACCGGCAAGAAGCTCCAGGGCTCCTTGCTCGGCTCGACTCGTTTCCCGATCGACATGCCCCGGCTCGTCCAGCTCTACCTCGACGGCAAGCTCGATCTCGACACCATGGTCGCCGAGCGGATCAGGCTGGAGGACATCAACCACGCCTTCGCCAATCTGCGCACCGGCGACACGGTGCGCTCGGTGATCGAGTTCAGCTGATGGTCGAGGCGCCCCAAAATGCTGATGTCACCATGGTCGGCACCATCCCGGTACCGGCCGACGACTCGATCGATGCGGGCGCCGTCCAACGCTGGATGACCGCGCATACGCCGGGCTTTGTCGGCCCGGTGACGCTGTCGAAGTTCAAGGGCGGCCAGTCCAACCCGACCTACCGCGTCGATACGCCGAACAAGAGCTATGTCCTGCGCCGCCAGCCTTTCGGCAAGCTGCTGCCGTCGGCGCATGCGGTCGACCGCGAATATCGTCTGATCGCCGGACTGCACCCGACCGGCTTCCCGGTGCCGGCGCCGTTCGGCCTGTGTGACGATCCCGAGGTGATCGGCTCGATGTTCTACATCATGGAGCTGGTCGAAGGCCGTAACCTGTGGGACGGCTCGCTGCCCGGCATGGCGCCCGAGGGACGGCGCGATATCTACAATGCGATGGTCGATACGCTCGCGGCGCTCCACAACACCGATTATGGCGCGGCCGGCCTGGGCGAATACGGCAAGCCCGGCAATTATTTCGAGCGCCAGGTCGCGCGCTGGACCAAGCAGTACCGCGCGTCCGAGACCGAGCATATGCCCGAGGTCGAGGCGCTGATCGACTGGCTGCCGCGCACCTTGCCGGAGCAGACGCGCACCTCGATCGTGCATGGCGACTATCGCATCGACAACATGATCTTCGCGGGGGGCGAGGCGCGGGTGATCGCGGTGCTCGACTGGGAATTGTCGACCCTGGGCGACCCGCTCGCCGACTTTTCCTATTTCCTGATGAACTGGGTCACGCAGCCCGAAGGCCGCTCGGGCGTGATGGGGCTGGCCGGGCCGGAGACGGGCATCCCGACGATCGAGGACATGGTCGCGCGCTACTGCACCGCGACGAAGCGGGACGGCGTGCCCCAGCTCGACTGGTATTTCGCGTATAATCTGTTCCGGC
The DNA here is from genome assembly GCF_056404755.1 of Sphingomonas sp. P2_B6. Taxonomy (NCBI): domain Bacteria; kingdom Pseudomonadati; phylum Pseudomonadota; class Alphaproteobacteria; order Sphingomonadales; family Sphingomonadaceae; genus Sphingomonas; species Sphingomonas sp. P2_B6. Next base: position 35,058 of record NZ_JBFUDK010000007.1, on the reverse strand, counting down.
TGACCGGCATCGTCCAGGGCATCAAGAAACGCATCGTCGACGGCACCGCCTCGAGCGCCCAGGCGGCAAAGACCGCCGAGCGCGTGCCGGGACTGGCGGCCGCGGCCTGGGGGTTCGCCCAGAAGGCGGGGGCCTGACGGAAAGGGAGGATTTAGAATGAGCCAGTTCGATCTGACCGGAAAGGTCGCCATCATCACCGGCTCATCCAAGGGCATCGGCAAGGCCAGCGCGGTCGAGCTGGCCGAGCATGGCGCGAAGATCGTCATCTCCAGCCGCAAGCAGGATGCCTGTGACGACGTTGCGGCGGAGATCAACGCGCGGTACGGCGAGGGCACCGCGATCGCGGTGGCCGCGAACATCTCGGACAAGGCCGGGCTGCAGAACCTGGTCGACGAAACCCGCGCCGCCTTCGGGCAGATCGACGTGCTGGTCTGCAACGCCGCGTCCAACCCCTATTACGGCCCGCAGGAAGGGATCGCGGACGACCAGTTCCGCAAGATTCTCGACAATAATATCGTCTCCAACCACTGGCTGATCTCGATGGTCGCGCCGGAGATGCGCGCGCGGCGGTCGGGATCGATCATCATCATTTCCTCGATCGGCGGCTTGCGCGGATCGCCTGTGATCGGCGCCTATTGCATCTCCAAGGCGGCCGACATGCAGCTCGCCCGCAACCTCGCGGTCGAATATGGTCCGGACAATGTCCGCGTGAACTGCATCGCCCCCGGCCTGATCAAGACCGACTTCGCCCGCGCCTTGTGGGAGGACGAGAAACTGGCCGAGCGCCGCAACGCGACGACGCCGCTGCGCCGTATCGGCAATCCCGAAGAAATTGCCGGCGGCGTGGTGTTCCTGGCCTCAAGCGCGAGCGCCTTCATGACCGGGCAGACGATTGTGATCGACGGCGGCGTGACGGTCTAGCGTCGCCCCGGCGGAGGCCGGGGGCGCTCCGTCATGGAGCGCGCGCCAAGCAGATAGCGGCCCCGGCCTCCGCCGGGGTGACGGAGGAAGAGACATGGCAAGGTTCACCGGCAAATCGATCATCGTCACCGGCGCCGGCTCGGGCATCGGCCGCGCTGCTGCGCTGCTTTTCGCTAGCGAAGGCGGGCGGGTGCTCGCCGCCGACATCACCGACGCGGTCGAAGAGACCGCCGCCATGATCGACAAGGCCGGCGGCACCGGCCACGCCATCCGGATCGATGCGGGCAATGAGGAAGACGTGATCCGTGCCGTCGCGGTCGCCTGCGAATATTATGACGGGCTCGACGTGATGTTCGCCAATGCCGGCATCTCGGGCGGCATGGCCAATATCTTCGACACGGATGTCGCGCTGATCACCGAGGTGCTGCGCGTCAATCTGATCGGGCCCTATCTGGCGATCAAGCACGCCGCGCCGAAGATCGCCGAGCGCGGCGGCGGGGCGATCGTGCTGACCGCGAGCGTCGCCGGCATCCGCTCGGGCGCCGGCAGCCCGGCCTATTCGGCGTCCAAGGCAGGCGTCATCAACCTGGCGATGGTCTCCGCCCAGCAGCTGTCGGGATCGAACGTGCGGGTCAACGCGATCTGCCCCGGCCTCACCGAGACCGGCATGACCAAGCCCACCTTCGATTATGCGCGCGAGGCCGGGAAGATGGACCGGGTCGGCCGCCTCAACCCGCTGCGCCGCGGCGCCCAGCCCGAGGAGCTGGCCAGGGTCGCCGCCTTCCTCGCATCGGACGATGCCAGCTATGTCAACGGCCAGGCACTGGCGGTCGATGGGGGGCTCTCGTCCAGCCACCCGGTGATTCGCCAGGAATATGGCAAGACTGCAGTCTAGACTCATGCGCGGCGTTGGTGCCGCCTCGTTGAAACCTGCCATCTTTGCGCAGTGCAGCAAAAAATGTATAGAGGCGGCGGTTGGTACCGATTCGCGGCCCGCATTTTTCTTGGCCTGATGTCGGGAACCTCCAAGCGTCTCCATTGGTAGATGCCCTAATATCGACTCCGCGACTGGTGTTTAGTGGGCGAATCCCACAGCCGGTACGGTTGCGGTGGGGCGCGCCGACAGTTTGCGCCACCCGGTTTCATGTCCCGTTCATCGCCAAGTGAAGAGATTTGCCAGCCATGATGACAGTGCACGCCAATGATCCCGATCACGGCCCGCTCAGTGCCCCGGAAAGGGATGCGTTGCGCGCGCTGCATGGCGGCTGGTCCTTCGGTGTGGACGCGCAGGCCGAGCGGAGCCTCGAGCAGCGCGGCCTGATCGAGGTCGGCAACTGGCAGGTCGGCGTGCTCGTCTTTCACGAAATGCCTTTCCTCACCGAACATGGCGCGCGGATCGCCGCGCGGCTGGCCGAGGAACAGGAAGTGGTCAGCGGTCGCCGCCGGCTTCCGCCGGGTTTCTCGCTGATCCAGGGTGGCCTGCGCTGAGCTTCAGGGCAGCCGGCTATTCGCGCAGCCGCATCAGTCCTTCCTGCGCCACGCTCGCCACCAGCCGCCCGTCGCGGCTGTAGATACGACCCCGGTTGAAGCCACGGGCATGGCCGGCCCAGGGGCTGTCGCAGGAATAGAGCAGCCAGTCGTCGGCGCGGAATTCCTCGTGCAGCCACAGCGCATGATCGAGGCTGGCGGTCTGCACATTGTGCGTCATCCAGTTGATGCCGTGCGCCAGCATCGAGGTGCCGAGCAGCGACATGTCCGACGCATAGGCCAGGATCGCGCGGTGCATTGCCGCATCGTCGCCGATCGGCGCGACCAGCCGAAACCAGCTATCCTGTTTCGGCTCCTGCTTGACCGGCCTGAACCAGCTGCGCGGCTGCACCGGCTTGATCTCGATCGGGCGTGACCGCAGCATGTGCCGCCGAAACTTCTCCGGGATCTCGTCGATCCGCTCGCGGCGCAGTTCCGCATCGGATTTCAGCTCGTCCGGCCCCGGCACGTCGGGCATCGGGTCCTGATGGTGAAAGCCCTGCTCGGGCACCTGGAAGCTTGCCGCCATGTTGAGGATCGGCTGGCCCTGCTGCATCGCGATCACGCGCCGCGTCGCGAAGCTGCGCCCTTCGAAATCGCGCACCACGCGGAAGATGATCGGGAAATCCTCATTGCCCGGCCGCATGAAATAAGCGTGCAGCGAATGCGCCATCTTGGGCGCATCAGTCGATCGCTGCGCCGCCTGCAGCGCCTGCGCGATCACCTGCCCGCCGAACACGCGCCCCACGCCGCCCGGCTGGCGCTTGCCACGATAGAGATCGGTATCGATCTCCTCGATTTCGAGCAGGTCTACCAGGCCTTGCGCGAGGGCGTCGGGCGGCATGTCGGGCGGGGTGTTGAGGTCCATGGGTCTCACCTAAACCGTTCGCCCTGAGCTTGTCGAAGGGCTGCCCTTTTCCCGGGCGAAAGAAAGAACAGTGCTTCGACAAGCTCAGCACGAACGGAAAGCGTCAATAGCCCGCCGCGCGCGCGAGCTTGTCGGCGTGGAAGTTTGCATCGCCGAACATCTCGGCGAGCACGCGGGCACGCTTCATGTAGAAGCCGATGTCATATTCGTCGGTCATGCCGATGCCTCCATGCATCTGCACGCCTTCCTGCACGCTGAGGGTGGTGGCAAGGGCGGTCATCGCCTTTGCGACTGACACCGCTGCATCCGCCTTTTCGTCGCCGGCGTCGAGCAGCTGCTGCGCCTTGAGCACGGCGGCGCGGGCCACCTCCATCTCCGAGTAGAGATGCGCCGCCCGGTGCTGCAGCGCCTGGAAGCTGCCGATGGTCACGCCGAACTGCTTGCGCTCCTTGAGATAGGAGACGGTCATATCCATCGCGCCGCCACCTACGCCTAGCAGCTCGGCCGACGCACCGGTACGTCCTGCGGCGAGCAGCCGCGCGAGCGGATCGCGGCCGGCATCGACCTCGCCGATCACGGCATCGGCGGTCAGCTCGACGCCGTCGAATTCGAGCCGTGCGGCGATGCTCGAATCCGCCAGCCGCTCCGCTTCGGCGGTCAGCCCCGCCGCGCCCTTCTCGACCGCGAACAGGGTGATGCCGTTCGTATCGTCCGCCGAACCGGCCGTGCGCGCGGCGACGATGATCAGATCGGCGACATGGCCGTGCGTGACGAACTGCTTCCTGCCCGACAGCCGGAAGCCGTTACCCGACCGCTCCGCCTTCAGCGCGACACTGTCGCGATGCTTGGCGCTCTCGTCGATCGCCAGCGCGGCCACGGTCTCGCCGGCGAGGATGCCGGGAAACCAGCGCCCCGCCTGCGCGCTGCCCTTCAACGCCTCGACTGCCGCAATGGCGGTGGAGAGGAACGGGGAGGGGGAGAGGTTGCGGCCGATCTCCTCCAGCACGATCCCGGCATCGACATGGCCGAGCCCGAGCCCGCCATCATCCTCGCCGATCAGGATGCCGGTGAAGCCCATCTCGGCAAAGCTCTTCCACAGGTCGCGCGAGAAGCCCGCCGCGTCCTTGTCGTCGCGCAGCTTGCGCATGTGCGAGACCGGCGCATGCTCCGCCACGAAATCGCGCGCTGTGTCGCGCAGCATCGTCTGTTCGTCGTTCAGATAGAGAGGCATTCAAAACTCCCTCTCCCCTCTGGGGAGAGGGCCGGGGAGAGGGGCAGTCTCTCGCGTCCGGCCCGATTGGTGAAATGTCTGGACTGCCCCTCTCCCAACCCTCTCCCCAGAGGGGAGAGGGCTCTTTGTCAGTTGCTCGGCAGATCCAGGATCCGCTTGGCGATGATGTTGAGCTGAACCTCGCTGGTGCCGCCCTCGATCGAATTCGCCTTGGTCCGCAGCCACGCCCGCGCGCCCGCGCCGCCCGACGACCGTTCGCTCTCCCATTCGAGCGCGTCCGATCCGCCGGCCGCCATCATCAACTCGTGCCGGCTCTTGTTCAGCTCGGTGCCGTAATATTTCATCATGCTCGGCTGTGCCGGATGCGCTCGCCCTGCCTTCAGCTCGTCGATGAACCGCTCGGACATCATGCCGAATGCCTTGGACCGCACCTCGAACAGCGCGATGCTCGCCCGCAGCAGCGGATCGGCGAGCCGCCCGTCATGATCGAGCCCGGCCGTCGCGATCGCGCCGTCGATCAGCGGATTGCCGCCCACCGAGCCGAGCCCCATGCCCGAGATCATCTCGCGCTCATGCCCAAGCAGATATTTAGCGACGTCCCAGCCCTTGTTTTCGTCATGCACGCGCTGCGCCTTGGGCACCTTCACATTGTCGAAAAAGGTCTCGCAGAAGGGGGAGTAGCCGGAGATCAACAGGATCGGCCTGGTCGACACGCCTTCGCTCGCCATGTCGAACAGGACGAAGCTGATGCCGCCCTGCTTGGTCGTCTTGTCGGTGCGGACGAGGCAGAAGATCCAGTCGGCCTTGTCGGCGTAAGAGGTCCACACCTTCTGGCCGTTGACGAGATAATGGTCGCCCTTGTCCTCCGCTGAGGTGGCGAGCGCCGCCAGGTCGGAGCCGGCATTGGGTTCCGAATAGCCCTGGCACCAGCGGATTTCGCCGCGCGCGATCTTGGGCAGGTAATCGAGCTTCTGCTCCTCGGTGCCGTATTTCAGCAGTGCCGGGCCAAGCATCGAAATGCCGAAGCTGTTGAGCGGATTGCGCGCCCGGATGCGCCCCATCTCCTCGCGCAGGATCTTGCTCTCGGCTGCGCTCAGCCCGCCGCCGCCATAGGCCCTGGGCCAGTCGGGCACGGTCCAGCCGCGTGCGCCCATGCGGTCCATCCAGGCCTTTTGCGCCGGGGTCAGCATGCTCTGGTCGCGTCCGCCCCATACGGCATCCTTCTCGGACCGCACCGGCTCGCGCATCTCGGGCGGGCAATTCTCTTCCAGCCAAGCGCGCGTCTCGGCGCGGAAGCTCTCCAGGTCGGTATCGCTCATCGTCTCTCTCCCGTGGCGCGCTTCAGTTGAACCGCCCGCCGCTCTCGGCTTTGTCCTTCAGCAGCGGCGCAACCGCGAAACCGTGCTTCTCCAGCCCGGCGACGATCTTCTTCAGGCCCTCGGTATCGGCCCAGAACATCGGGCCGCCGCGATAGACCGGCCAGCCATAGCCGTAGATCCACACCACATCGATGTCGGACGCACGCTGCGCCATCTTCTCTTCGAGGATCAGTGCGCCCTCATTGACCATCGTGTAGAGCGTCTTCTCGATGATCTCCTCGTCGCTGATGTCGCGCTTGGCGAGGTTCGACTTTGACCGGAACTCCTCGATGATCTCGGCGACGCGCGGCGACGGGGTCGGGTTCCGCTTCTCGTCATAATCATAGAAGCCCTTGCCGGTCTTTTGGCCCCAGCGGCCCTCGGCGGCGAGCGCGTCGCGGATATTCTCGATCCGGGTCGGATCGCGGTGCCAGCCGATATCGACGCCGGCGAGGTCGCTCATCTGGAACGGCCCCATCGGCATGCCGAACTCGACATGGACGCGGTCGATCTGCTCGGGCGTCGCGCCTTCCATCAGCAGCTTGTTGGCCTCGACCTGGCGCGGCATCAGCATGCGGTTGCCGATAAAGCCGTAGCAGACGCCCGCCACGACCGAGACCTTCTTGATCGTCTTGGCCAGCGCCATCACGGTTGCCAGAACGTCAGGCGCGGTCTTCGCGCCGCGCACCACTTCGAGCAGCTTCATCACGTTCGCGGGCGAGAAGAAATGCATGCCCAGCACATCCTCGGGCCGTGACGTGCTCGCCGCGATCTCGTTGATGTTGAGGTAGGAGGTGTTGGAGGCGAGGATCGCGCCCGGCTTGGCGATGGTGTCGAGCCGGCCGAAAATCTCCTTCTTCACGTCCATATTCTCATAGACCGCCTCGATGATCAGGTCGCAGTCCTTGAGCGCGTCGAAATCGAGCGTCGGGTTGAGCGCGCCCATCGCTGCCTCGACCTGTTCCGGCTTCATCCGGCCCTTGGCGGCGCTCGCTTCGTAATTCTTGCGGATCGTGCCGGTGCCGCGGTCGAGTGCTTCCTGCGCCATCTCGACGATCGTCACCGGAATGCCGGCCGAGAGGAAGTTCATCGAGATGCCGCCGCCCATGGTGCCGGCGCCGATCACGCCGACGCGCTTGATCGGGCGGAGCGCGATGTCGGCGGGCACGCCGTCGATCTTGGCCGCCTGGCGCTCGGCGAAGAAGATGTGGCGCTGCGCGGCGGACTGGACGCCCATGATCAGCTTCATGAATTCCTGGCGCTCGAAGGCGACGCCCTCTTCATAGCTCGATCCGTCCGATGCCTTCTCGACACAGGCGATGTTCGCGGCCGGCGCGTCGAAACCGCGGAAGCGCTTGGCGTTCTCCTTCTTGAACGCCGCGACGGCGTCCGGATCGGGCGTCGCGGTCTTCTGGCTGGCGCGGGGCAGGGGCGTCGTGTCAGCGACCTCGCGCGCAAAGGCGATCGCGTCAGCCTCCAGGCTGTCCTCGCCGGCCAGCTTGTCGATCAACCCGGCATCGAGCGCGCGCTTGGCCGAGATCGGATCGCCCTTGGCGGTCATCTCCAGCGCGAGCGGCACCCCGGCGATGCGCGGGATGCGCTGCGTGCCGCCGGCACCGGGGAGCAGGCCGAGCTTCACCTCGGGCGTGCCGATCTTCGCCGAGGGCACGGCGATGCGGTAGTGGCAGGCCAGGGTCACCTCGCAGCCGCCGCCCAGCGCAGTGCCGTGAATCGCCGCGACCACTGGCTTGTCGGATGCTTCGATCATGTCGACCAGAGTCGGCAGGCCCGGCTCCTGCATCGGCTTGCCGAATTCGGTGATGTCGGCGCCGGCAAAAAAGGTCCGGCCGTCGCAGCGGATCACCATCGCCTTGATGCTGGCATCGGCCAGGCCTTCCTTGACGCCCGCCTCGAGCCCCTGGCGGACCGCCGCGCCGAGCGCGTTCACCGGCGGATTGTCCGAGATGATGACCAGCACATCGTCATGGCGTTCGGTACGGATCGGGGAAGTCATGGGTGTCTCCTGCAATCTTGGATATCGTATCACCGTCCCGCGGGACGGCGGGGGATCAGGTCAACGCCGAATAGATCAGCGTCTTCAACTCGCGGCGAATGGGGTAGACATTGGACGGGCTCATCTGAGTCATGAACACCATGGTCAGCCGCTCGACCGGGTCGATGAAGAAGGCGGTCGAGAACATGCCGCCCCAATAATATTCGCCGACCGAGCCGGGGATCATCGACCGGGCGACGTCGATATTGACCGCGAAGCCAAGCCCGAAACCGGTGCCGGCATTGGCCGCCTCGCTGAACAGCGATCTCGACATACGTGACAGGTCCGATCCGCCGGGCAGGTGATTCCGCGTCATCAGGTCGAGCGTCTTGCGGCCGACGATCCGCGCGCCGTCCAGCTCGCCGCCGTTCAGGCACATGCGGCAGAAACGATGATAGTCGAGCGACGTCGACACCAGCCCGCCGCCGCCCGAGACGAGCCTGGGGGCGTGGCTCCACGCGCTCTCGGCGCCGCGGTCGTACATGATGCGGCCCTTGCCGGGCACGAAGGTGTAGCAATCGGTGAGCCGGTCGATCTTGTCCGCCGGCACCTCGAAGAAGGTGTCGTCCATCTTCAGCGGGGCGAAGATGCGGGTCCGGAAGAACTCGGCGAGCGGCTTACCCGAGACGCGCTGGACGACCGCCCCGAGCACATCGGTCGACACCGAATAATTCCACGCTTCCCCCGGCGAGAATTCGAGCGGGATCTGCCCGAGCGCGGCGACGAACTGGTCGAGGTCGAGATTGCCGTGCCAGTTCTCGATCTTGCCGTCGCGGTAGGCGGCATCGACGTTCGAGCGATTCTGGAAGCTGTAGGTCAGGCCCGAGGTGTGGCGCAGCAGATCGACCATGCGCATCGGCTCGGCGGTCGCCTTGGTCTGGAACGGTACGCCCGCACCGCCGCCATTATAGACGCCGAGGTTCTTGAACTCCGGGATGACGTGATGGACCGGCGTGTCCACCGCGACCTTGCCCTCCTCGACCAGCATCATGAACGCGATCGAGGTGACCGGCTTGGTCATCGAGGCGATACGGAACAGCGACGATTCGTCGATCGTCTTGCCGCCTTCGCGCGCGGCACCGAGATGAGCGAAATGCACGATCTCGCCGTTCCGGCCGACGAGCAGCTGGGCATTGGGAAGCTTGCCGGAATCGACATAGCGTTCCTGCAGGAAAGCATCGATCCGGGCGAGCCGAGACGCATCGAAACCCTGCGACTCGGGCTTGGCGATCTTCATGTGTTGCCCATACCCCTCATTCGAAACACTAACTTTCCTATTGCCTTGAGCGGCGCGTGAATCAACACTAACCTTGGAAAAAATGGCGGATAAGCCAAACCCGACATTCAAGTTGAGCCCGAACATGGCTCGGCTCACATGGAGAGAATGCGTCTTGGATACCGAACCGCTCATCGCGCTCGATCCGGCCTGGCCGAAAATGACCCTGCCCGAGGTGGAGGCCGCGCTGACCGGGCCGGGCGGTCGGTTCGAGATGGAGACGGTGACGATCCACGGCGTGCCGACGCGCACCTGGAAGCACGCGCCGCCCTCGCTCGCCTGGCTGGCCCAGGCGTCGCGCGCGCATGGCGATCGGGTCTTCACCATCTATGAGGAGGAGCGCGTCACCTATGACGCGAACTTCCGTGCGGTCGCGACCCTGGCGAACAAGCTGCGGGACATGGGCATCGGCAAGGGCGACCGGGTCGGCCTGGCGATGCGCAATCTGCCCGAATGGCCGGTGATCTTCTTCGCCGTGGTCAGCATCGGCGCGATCGTCGTGCCGCTCAACGCGTGGTGGACGGCCGGCGAGCTGGAATATGGCATCGACGATTCGGGTGCGCGGCTGCTGTTCGTCGACGACGAGCGCTACCAGCGATTGAAGGCGCATGGCGCTGCTGTGCCGGCGCTCGAGCGGATGATCGTCTCGCGCGCCTCGACCGCGCTCGATGATGGCGCGGCGCGGCTCGAGGATCTGATCGGCACGCCTGGCGCCTATGCCATGCTGCCGGACGCGCCGCTGCCGACGGTGGCGATCGCGCCCGACGACGAGGCCACGATCTTCTACACCAGCGGCACCACCGGCCATCCCAAGGGCGCGCTCGGTACGCACCGCAACATGACCACCAACATCATGTCGAGCGGCTATAACGCCGCGCGCTCGCTGCTCCGCCGCGGCGAGGAGATCCCGGCGCCGACGCCGCGGGTGACGCTCACCGTCATCCCGCTCTTCCATGTCACGGCCTGCAGCGCGGGCATGATGGGGTGCATCGCGGCGGGGAGCTCGCTCATCTTCATGCGCAAATGGGACACGGTCCGCGCGATGGAGATCATCGAGCGCGAGAAGGTCAACATCACTGGTGGCGTGCCGACCATCGCCTGGCAGATCCTGGAACATCCCGACCGCAGCAAATACGACCTCTCCTCGCTGGAGGCGATCGCCTATGGTGGTGCGCCGTCCGCGCCCGAGCTGGTCAAGCGCATCCACACCGAGTTCGGCGCACTCCCCGGCAATGGCTGGGGCATGACCGAGACGATGGCGACCGTCACCGGCCATTCGAGCGAGGATTATCTCAACCGCCCGACCAGCGCGGGCCCGCCCGTGCCCGTCGCCGACCTCAAGATCATGGACGAGGAGGGCGTCAACGAACTGCCCGTGGGCGACGTCGGCGAACTCTGGGCGCGCGGGCCGATGATCGTGAAGGGATATTGGAACAAGCCCGAGGCGACCGCGGCGACCTTCATCGACGGATGGGTGCGCACCGGCGATCTCGCGCGGGTCGACGAGGAAGGCTTTGTCTATATCGTCGACCGCGCCAAGGACATGATCATCCGCGGCGGCGAGAATATCTATTCGTCCGAGGTCGAGAACGTCCTCTACGCGCATCCCGCCGTCACCGATTGCGCGCTGATCGGCATCCCGCACCGCACCCTTGGCGAGGAGCCCGCGGCGGTGGTGCATCTCGCGCCGGGCATGGAAGCGAGCGAGGCCGAACTCCAGGCCTGGGTGCGCGAGCGGCTGGCGATCTTCAAGACCCCGGTCGCGATCCGCTTCGTCCACGAAACGCTGCCGCGTAACGCCAACGGCAAGATCCTGAAGAAGGATTTGAAAATACTGTTCGAGGACCGGGTGGGGCAGGCGGCCTAGAGGCGGGATAGCCATCCTGTCACCTGGATCGGAGACCTAACCCCGTTCGGGCTGAGCTTGTCGAAGCCCTGCTCTTCTTGTGCGACGAAGAAAGAACAGCCCTTCGACAAGCTCAGGGCGAACGGGAGAGAGAGGGAGGGCTGTGCCTACTCCGCCGTCGTCATCCGCTCGCGGATCGCCTCCCCAAACCGCGCTCGCCCCTCCGGCGTTTCGAAGGCGCGGGGCGGGATGATGAAGGCGTTCCCGCTGCTGCCCTGGACGACCACATAGCCCCGCTCCTCGGTGACGGACCAAATATTCTTCCACGAGATTTTGCCGCTCTTTCGCCCAACCACCGTCGTGATGCCGGAGGTGCCGATGGTGACGGTGCGGCGCTGCGGCTTGAAGCGCAATTGCGGGTAGAGGATCAGCAGGACGACCGGGATCGCGCCGATCGCCATCGGAACGGCCAGATGAGGCGACGCGGTGCCGAACAGGATCAAATCGGCCAGCACCGCGACAATCAGAAATATCCGCAGGTGCGATTTCCACAGCCGTTGCCGCCACGCGCGCCAGTACCAGGTCCAGATTTCCCCGCGGCGGGAGGCATAGTCGATCGTCACGGCGCAATTCCTCGGGCGGGTTGGCCGGCTTCAAGCATCTCGCTCGCCGCGTTTCAACCGGACGATGAAAAGGGCGGGCGTAACAATCCAGCAATGCTCTAACATTTGCCCCATGCTCGGGCGGCACGCTATGCTCCCCGCCGACACGCCAGATGTCAGCTGCGAGACCATGATCTCGCTTAGGGAGAGTCATCATGCGTTTGCCGTTCATCGCCCTTTCGCTCGCCTGCCTGTCGCTGACGGGTGCCGCCGTCTCGATGCCGCTGCTCCAGTCGGAGCCGGCGCTGACCGCCGCCGTGGCCGGCGCGGCCCGCTCGCCCGCCAATGTCGCGCGCGACCCGCATCGCCATCCGGCCGAAACGCTCGCCTTTTTTGGGGTGAAGCCGACCGATTCCGTGGTCGAGATCTGGCCGGGCGGCGGCTGGTACACCGAGATCCTGGCGCCCTATCTTTCGGCCGGCGGCAAGCTGACCGTGGTATCGCCGCCGGGGCGCCCCTCGGAAGGCATCAACGCCAAGCTCGACAAGGATGCCGCGACCTATGGCAAGGTCGCCCGCGCCAATTTCCCGAGCGCGCTCGGCGGCACCAGCGTCGCGCCGGGCACGGCCGACAAGGTGCTGACCTTCCGCAACGTGCATAACTGGCGGATGGGGTATCTGCGTGCCGACAAGACGGACTATAGCGCCGCCGCCTTCCATGAGATCTACGCGATGCTCAAGCCGGGCGGCGTGCTCGGCATCGAGGATCACCGCCTGCCGGAAGACGCCGACAGCGCGCGGGAGAAGACCAGCGGCTATATCAAGGTTTCGACCGTTCGCGCGCTGGCCGAAGCCGCCGGCTTCCAGTTCGCCGGATCGAGCGAGGTCAATGCGAACCCCAGGGACACCCACGACTGGGCCGAAGGTGTCTGGACGCTGCCGCCAAGCTATCGCCTGGGCGACAAGGACCGCGAGAAATATGCCGCGATCGGCGAGAGCGACCGCATGACGCTGAAGTTCGTCAAGCCGGCGAAATAGCCGGCGCCAATTTTCGACGATCAGGTTTAACCGTCATGCCGGACTTGTTCCGGCATCCACTACCCCGCACAGTCATCGGCGCCCAGGTTTGCGGGACAGTGGACCCCGGAACAAGTCCGGGGTGACGTTCTACCTGGTCGCATGCGACCTTGGCGCTTAAATTTTTTCTTCCGCTGTTATGTTGGATTTTCACGCGAAAATCAGCGTGTGAATTCAGGGGTTTGATACTCGTTTTCCCTATTACGCCATAACAGCGGAAAACAATGCGATAACAGCGCATTTTTCCGCTGTTATCGCGCGCGAGAGAGCGGTGATCTGCAACGATTTTCAACGTGAGAAAGAGCAGGGCAGCGCTCGAAACAGCGCGCTGCCCGACGCCCCGATATCGCGACCGCCAGGATGTTGAATCGAGCCGCCGCTATTTCGGCGCGAGCGCGAAATCGACGCTGACGCTTACCTGGCTGGTATTGGTGCCCGCCATGACGGGCGGCGCCGCGACGGCCTGTGGCGCGACCCGGTCCATCATCCCCATCGATTCATAGCCCATCGGTACGGCAGATGCGCCGCCGTCGCGGATGGTGAGGATTCGGGCGACCTTGAGGTTGGCCGCCTGGGCGTAGGTATCCGCCCGCGCCCGCGCGGCCTTGTAGGCATTGGCATAGGCCGATCGGCTCGCGGCTTCCGGGTCGCCGACGCGCAGGTCGGGGCCGGACAGCACGTTAGCGCCCGCCTGAGTCACCGCCGAGATCGCCGCGCCCGCCTTGTCCACCGCCCGCATGCGCACCGCCACGACGTTGCTCGCCTCGAACTTGTTCTTGTTCGCGCCCCACTCGATTCGCGAGACGGTCAGGCGCTGCGTCTGGATGTCCGCCTTGGCGACGCCGAAACCCTCCAGCGCGGACACGACCTTGTTCATGATATTGTTGTTGGCGGTGGTCGCCGCATCGGCGGTCGCGCCGATCGACGAGACGCCGGCGGAGAAGCGCGCCTCGTTCGGCGCCGTCTCGGCCTGGCCGCTGGCGGTGACCTGGAGCAGCACCTCGTCATGGCGGACACCGCGCGGATCGCGGGGCTCTGGGGAACAGGCGCCAAGTATGAGCGCGCCGCTCATGGCCATCAAGCCGATCGTCGATCCATGCATCCCCATCTCCTTTCGTTGGCATCGCTCGCCCGCAATGACGCTACGTACCGCTTTGTTCCAACCGGTCAGGCGTTGTACCCTGATCCCGGCGACGATCGTCGGCTCGAGCAATGTTGAATCGAGCCGTGCTTTCCCCGTTAAGGTGGGGCGCCGAAAACGCTCATCCCGGAAAGCGAAGCGACGGCCCGAGGATCAGCGCGAACCCTGCAAGCAGGATCGCGCCGCCCATGATGATCGGCCAGTTGCGCGCGATGGTGAAAGGCCGCACCGTCGTTCCATGGGGCGCGGCATAGCCGACCGAGATCATGCCGGCATTGCCGCCGAAGGACGATGCCGCGGCCGACATGATCGTGACGAAAATGCCGACGGGGTTGAGCAGCCCGACAAGCACGGCGGCAACCCCGATCGTCGCATAATAGCCGTGCGCGATAATCCTGCGCGCGGTCGCGGTCGCCCGTGAATCCCCGAGCATCCCGGTGAGGGTGCGGATCGCCGCCCGTACGAGCAGGACATAGGCCGCGATCCCGAATGCGAGCTCGCCCGCACGCCACAGCCAGGGCATCGCCAACGCGCCAAGCCCGCCATCGGCTGTCGGGCCGAGATCGCCGACCCCGCTTGCGCCCGAGAAGCAGAAATAGCCCGCTGCCACGAATCCCTTGGTGACCCAGATCAGCCACAGGATCAGGCGCGCCCGATCGCCCCTCGCTCTCTTCCACAGGGCATAAGCGATACAGGCCAGGATCGTATCGACGAGCACGCCTGCACAGGCGACCAGCAGCCTCGGAGCACCGGTCAGTCCGGCGCAGTCCACATAAAAGGCACCGATCGTCGCCACATGGCCGCCCTGTGCCGCGCAAAAGGCAGCATGCCCGCCAATCTCATGCCACATGGTGAGCGACGGCATCAGCAGCATGCCCAGCCCGATGATGGTGAGAAGATCGATATGTTGCTGCTCGCTGCTCATCACGCCCCTTTCGTTACCGTCTCCCGCGCCGCTCGCACCACGCCGTCGACTGCGTTCTTCCACCCTGTCAGCCGGGCGTCGCGCACCGCGTCCGGCAAGGCCGGCTCGAACATCTCGACCGCGCCGCGCATCACGCTGGCCTCTTCGAGATCCCGGAACAGCCCGCAGCCGACGCCGGCCAGCATCGCGGCACCAAGCGCGGTCGTCTCGGCGAATTTCGGCCGCTCGACGCTGACGCCGAGCATGTCGGCCAGGTCCTGCGCCATCCAGTTATTGGCGACCATGCCGCCGTCGATGCGCAGGCATTGCCAATCGACACCGTCGGCGGCGAACGCCGTCTTCAGGTCGTTCGCCTGATGCGCCATGGATTCGAGCGCCGCGCGCACGATATGCGCCCGCTCGCTGGAAAAGCTGAGGCCGGAGATCGTCCCGCGCGCATCGGGCTCCCACCATGGCGCGCCGAGCCCGGACAAGGCCGGCACGAAATAGACGCCACCGCTCGAGTCGACGCTGCGCGCCAGCTTCTCCGTCTCGGCCGCATTGCCGATCAGGTTGAGCGTATCGCGCAGCCATTTGATCAGGCTGCCCGCGACGAACACCGATCCCTCCAGCGCATAAGCGCGCCGGCCGCCCAGCTGCCATACGATCGTCGAGAGCAGGCGGTTGCGCGAGGTCGGCGGGATCGGCCCCGCCTGAGTCAGCACGAAGGCGCCGGTGCCGAAGGTCGCCTTGGTCTCGCCCGGCTTCAGGCAGGACTGGCCGATCGTCGCGGCCTGCTGGTCGCCGGCGATGCCGCAGATCGGGATCGCCGCGCCGAACAGGGTCGTCTCGCCGAACTGCCCGGCGCAATCGACGATCTCCGGCAGGGCGGCGCGCGGCGCGCCGAACAGGTCGATCAGCCCGTCGTCCCACTGGCCGCTGCCGATGGCCATCAATGCGGTGCGGCTGGCGTTGGTCGCGTCAGTGATGTGCTGCCCGCCGGTCAGTTTCCAGATCAGCCAGCTCTCGATCGTGCCCACGGCAAGCCGGCTGCCGGCCTCCCTGAGCTGCGGCCAGTTGGCCATTGCCCAGCCGATCTTCGAGCCGGAGAAATAGGGATCGAGCAGCAGCCCGGTCTTGGCCTGCACTACCGGCTCGTTCCCCGCCTCACGCAGGTCGCGGCAGATCGCGGCGGTGCGCCGGTCCTGCCAGACGATCGCGGGCGCCAGCGGTTCGCCGGTCTCACGGTCCCAGAACACCACCGTCTCACGCTGGTTGGTGATGCCGATCGCCGCGATTCGTTCGGCACCGCCGCCGCGCTCGATCACGGTGCGGCAGACGGCGAGCGTCTTTTCCCATATTTCGGCGGCATCATGCTCGACGCGCCCGCTTTCCGGATAATGTTGCACCAGTTCGGCGGCTTCGCTGCCAAGGCATTTGCCGTCGGGAGCGAACAGCATCGCCCGCGTCGAGGTGGTGCCTTCGTCGATGACAAGGATCAGATCTGACATGACGGCAAGCTAGCGGGGATTACAGGCGAGGGGAATGCGGCTACGCTGCTCCCGCGGGTGTAACGTGAAGGGGCGTGCAAGTGGCGGACGGTACCGGGCAAGGCGCAGGACAGGCCTCCGGCGAGGGCGCCTTCGGTTTGCCGTTCGACGGCGATGAAGGGGGCGACGAAGCGCGTGTTGGGCAACGCCGCGACAGGCTGCTAGCCGCGCTGACCCTGATCGCCGGTCTCGGCCTCGCGCTCGGCACGCCGTTCGCCTTGAAGGCGGGCGCCGAATTCTTCCTGCCGACCACGGCTGCCCTGGTCATCGCCATCGCGCTGGTGCCGGTGCTCGAATGGCTCGAACGGCACCGCGTGCCCTCGGCGCTTGCCTCGCTCACCTGCGTGCTGCTGTTCCTCGTCGCCGCAAATATCGCGCTGGCGGCGATCATCGTCCCGGCGACCGAGTTCTTCCGCAAGCTGCCCGACCGGATCGACCGGATCCAGATGAACATCGCGCCGGTGCTCGATCTTTATTCGAGCCTCGAAAAATATGTGAACCGCACCGTGCGTCATCTCGCGGCGCCCGGGCCGGTAAATGCGCCGCAGACCGCGGCCGTCGCGCCGCCCAGCTCGATCCTCGAACTCGCCGCCACCTCGGCGCCGACCGCGATCGTCCAGGTCTTTTTCGGCATCCTCGTGGTCTATTTCTTCCTGTCGGGCTGGACCCGGCTGCGGCGGCGGACGATCACCAGCCGGTCGAGCTTCGGCGGCGCCATGGCGACGGCGCGCGTCATCCAGGATGTGGTCGACGACACCTCGGCCTATCTCGGCACGATCACGATCATCAACCTGTCGCTCGGGCTGGTCATCGCCTTCGCGCTGTGGCTGATGGGCATGCCCTATCCGCTGATGTGGGGCGGCATCGTCGCGCTGCTCAACTACATCCCCTATTTCGGGCCGATCGTCGCGGCGATGCTGCTCGCGCTGGGCGGGCTGATGACTTTCCCCGACGTCTGGGTCGCGCTGCTGCCGGCCGCGATCATGATCGGCGCGCATCTGCTCGAGGCGAATGCGATCACGCCGTTCATCGTCGGCCACCGGCTGACGATCAACCCGATCATGATCCTGATCTCGCTGAGCTTCTGGGGATGGGTCTGGGGCACGCCGGGCGCGCTGCTCGCGGTGCCGCTGCTGATCATCATCCAGACGGTGATCGGCGCCGCGGGCAAGCCCGATATCGCCGGCTTCCTGTTCGAGCACGGCACGCTGACTCAGCAGCGTCGCGAGCGGCGGGCCGCGCGGGACGATGCCGACTGATACCGAGACGACTGATACCGGGCCGGGATGGGGGACATGATGAACGACGCGCATGCCCCCTGGCGGTGGCAGGATCTCGGCCTTTCGCCGGTCGCCTTCCATCTCGGCCCGCTCGACATCCGCTGGTACGCCCTGAGCTACCTCGCGATGTTCGTGCTGGGCTGGTGGTATCTGCGCAGGCTGGTCGTGCAACCCGGCGCGCCGATGACCCGGGAGCATGTCGACGATCTCGCTTTCTACCTGATGATCGGGGTGATCGCCGGCGGGCGGCTCGGCTACACCTTGTTCTACAAGCCCGAGATATGGGGCGATCCGCTTCAGGTGCTGAAGCTGTGGGAAGGGGGCATGTCCTTCCATGGCGGCCTGATCGGCGTGCTCGTCGCGCTCGGCCTCTTCACCTGGAAGCACGGGCTGAACATGGTCCGGGTCAGCGATTATGTCGCCTGCGCCACGCCGTTCGGCCTGGTGCTGGTGCGGCTCGCCAACTTCGTCAACGGCGAGCTCTGGGGGCGGCCGACGACTCTTCCCTGGGGCATGGTGTTCCCCGGCGCCGGCGACGATCTGCCCCGGCATCCCAGCCAGCTCTATGAGGCGGGCCTGGAGGGCCTGGTGATGGGGATCGTGCTGTTCTGGCTGTTCTGGTTCACCAATGCCCGCAACCGGCCGGGCCGGCTGCTCGGCACGGGCCTGCTGATTTACGGCGCCGCGCGATTCCCGCTCGAGCTGGTTAGGCAACCCGACAAGGGCCTGGAGCATCTCTGGTGGGGGCTGACGATGGGCCAGACGCTGACCCTGCCGATCATCGCGGCAGGCCTGTATTTCGCGTTCCGGCCGTTGCGCGAGCGGCCGGACCCGTCGACGGGCGCGGTTGCCGGGAATAGTTGAGCGGGCATGAAAACGAGGCGTTGACAGGCTCCGGCACCTCGCCTAGTTGCGCCGCCTCACGCTTTCCAAGCGGGTGTAGCTCAGTTGGTTAGAGCGCCGGCCTGTCACGCCGGAGGTCGCGGGTTCGAGCCCCGTCACTCGCGCCACCCTCCCTGATTTCGGGAGGGAAGGCGCGGATTTCACCGCCAGCGTCCGGTTTCCATCCACAGCAGCATGCGGCGCATCGGCAATATCCACAGCCAGACGATGCCGGTCACCAGATAGAAGGCGAGCTGCAACAGCACGTGCCATTGGCCGACCGTACCGGACAGGCTCGCCACCAGAACCACCCAGACCAGGATCATGCCGAGGATCGCGAGCATGCCGACGGGTTTGCGCCAGGAAGGGGTCATTTCGCCGTGATCCAGTCTCGTTCGGTGATGATGGCGTGGAGCGGGACGTCCCACGGGTCGTGCGGCAGGCTCTCGACCTGTTGCACCGACCAGGCAAGCCCGACGCGCCACGCGTCGGGGAATTGCACAAAGGCGCGGTCATAATAGCCGGCGCCCTGGCCGAGTCGGTTCAGCGCCGAATCGAACGCGAGCAGCGGGGTCAGGATGATGTCGGGCGCCATCGCCGCGGCCTCGTGATGCGGTTGCGACAGGCCGAACGGACCCGCGATCAGCGCAGCGTCGCTGTCCCAGGCGAGGAAGCGCATCGGCGCCGAGCGGACGGTGACATGCGGCAGCACGATCGCGCAGCCCCGCTCCACCGCGGCGCGGGCAAGCGGCGAAGGGTCGATCTCGCTGCCCACGGGCACATAGGAGGCGACGGTCAGGCCGTGCTCGAGCCGGGCGAGGAATTGGGGCGGAGGGGAAATCGCGGGCGGGCCGCCGGCGAAGAACCGGTCGCGCTCGGCGCGGATTCGGGCGCGAAGGGCGGATTTTTCGGGGTTCATCTAGCTTGTTCCCCGGCGAAGGCCGGGGCCCAGTTGGGAAGGCCCCCGTGATGAAGCGTTGCATTCACCCGCAAATGTCCCCCAACTGGGCCCCGGCCTTCGCCGGGGAGCAGAAGGGTAGATGACCGACGCATCGCCGAAATAGCGGTGGCGGGACCGCCATGGCCGTTTGCCTGAATATCCTCTGACGCCGTTAGCATCAGGTGGGGATCGTGTACGACAGGCCAGGGCCAGCGCAGGGACAACCCCCTAGGAAGAATAATCGCCTCAGGGATAATCGGTAAGGCTCGTACCGGGCAGTGCCCGCCACCCCTTATCTAGGCTTTTACGGGCGATTTCTCAAGGGTAGCCGCCAGCTTTTCCAGCCGCTCGGCAACCTGGTCGAGCAGCACCGCTCCGGCACCTTCGGGCGGGCGGCGGCGCGTCTCGTCCAGTTCGTCCGCCAGCATCAGCGCGACGAACAACATGGTCCGCTCGCCATTGAGTCCGCCCGAGGCGCGAGAGGCGGTCGCCCAATGCCTGTCGAGCAATTCCCCGAGCCGGCGGAGCTGCGGCTCCTCGCCGTCTCGGCACGCGACGGTATGGCGGCGATCGCCGATGGTGAGGGTGACGTCCGCCATCAGCCGGTTCCGCCCGCCTCGCCGCGCGCGATGACGTCGTCGAGCGTCGACACCGCCTGCTCGATCCGGGCTCGCAGGACCGCATGGCGGCGCACCGCTGCCTCGGCCACACGGTCCCTCTCAGCGACTGCTGCTTCGATTCTCGCAATCGCGCGATCGATCCGGTCGAGCGCGGGCGGAGGCGTCTCGTCTGCCATCGCTCCCGGATAGCACGGCTTTTCGGGCGGGCAAGATCGATTTGCCCCGCAAAGGCCTCGGCACGGTTGACGGGCGGGTCCGCCCACCGCAAAGACCGCCCGGCTTATCAGACTCGCCGGTCGCCCCTTTGCGCAAGTCCGCGCCGCGCCCGGTTTCACGCGATGGAGGGAATTGCGATGACGGTGAAGGTTGCGATCAATGGTTTCGGGCGGATCGGTCGCCTCGTTGCACGCGCGGTACTGGAGCGGGGCGATACCGGACTTGAGCTCGTCGCGATCAACGACCTTGCCGATGCCAAGTCGAATGCCTGGCTGTTCTCGCGCGATTCGGTCCATGGCAAATATCCGGGCAAGGTCTCGGCCGAGGGCAATGACCTGGTCGTCGATGGCAAGCGCATCCGCGTCACCGCCGAGCGCGACCCCGCCAAGCTGCCGCACGCCGAACTCGGCATCGACATCGTGCTCGAATGCACCGGCTTCTTCACCGATCGCGAAAGCGCGCAGAAGCATATCGACGCAGGCGCCAAGAAGGTGCTGATCTCGGCCCCGGCCAAGGGCGTCGACCTGACCGTGGTGTTCGGCGTCAACAACGACAAGCTCGAGGCCGGCCACAACATCGTGTCCAACGCGTCGTGCACCACCAACTGCCTGGCGCCGGTCGCCAAGGTGCTGAACGATGCGATCGGCATCGAGCGCGGCCTGATGACGACGATCCATGCCTATACCAACGACCAGAAGATCCTCGACCAGATCCACCCCGATCTGCGCCGCGCCCGTGCCGCGGCCATGTCGATGATCCCGACGACCACCGGCGCCGCCCGCGCGGTCGGCGAGGTCCTGCCCGAGCTGAAGGGCAAGCTCGACGGCTCGGCGATCCGCGTGCCGGTGCCGGACGTCTCGCTGGTCGACCTGACCTTCACCCCGAAGCGCGACACGACCAAGGAAGAGGTCAACGCGATCCTCAAGGCGGCATCGGAAAGCGGCCCGCTGGTCGGCATCCTCGATTACACCGACGAGCCGCTGGTCTCGATCGACCTGATGCACACCTCGGCGAGTTCCACGATTGACAGCCTCGAAA
The DNA here is from genome assembly GCF_056404755.1 of Sphingomonas sp. P2_B6. NCBI lineage: Bacteria > Pseudomonadati > Pseudomonadota > Alphaproteobacteria > Sphingomonadales > Sphingomonadaceae > Sphingomonas > Sphingomonas sp. P2_B6. Next base: position 13,729 of record NZ_JBFUDK010000007.1, on the reverse strand, counting down.
CCGCGGTGCTCGACGGCAAGCTCGTCCGCGTGGTCAGCTGGTACGACAATGAATGGGGCTTCTCGAACCGCATGGTCGACACCGCCGGCGCAATGGGCGCGTTCCTGTAAAGGCGCGTGACGATGCCTTCCCCGTTCGTGTCGAGCGCAGTCGAGACACATTGCTTCTCGACGACGCTCGAAGCGAACGGGAGGGCAAGGTGATGGGCGTGCTCGCCGGCATTGCCCGTCACGGCCGCCCGCGCGGACCGATCGAGCTGCTCGAGTCGGTCCGCGTAACGGTCGAGGCGGGGCTGGCCGGCGATTTCCGCGGCGCGGTGAAGCCCGGCGCCAGGGCGAGGCGGCAGGTCTCGCTGATCGAGCGGATCGACTGGGAGGCGGCGATGGCCGATTTGGGGGTCGATCATCACTGGTCGGCGCGGCGCGCCAACCTGCTGGTCGACGGGCTCGACCTGCCGCAACGGGCCGGCGCCCTGCTGCGGATCGGCGACGAGGTCGCGCTGGAGATCACGATCGAATGCGATCCCTGCAGCCGCATGGAGCAGATCGAACCCGGTCTCAAGGCGGCACTGACGCCCGACTGGCGTGGCGGCGCACTGGCGCGAGTCATTCGTGGCGGAGAAATCCGCATCGGTGATGTTATCAGGGTTGAAGACCCACCAATCCCCGTTCGTCCTGAGTAGCCATTGAGCTTGTCGAAATGGCGTATCGAAGGACAGGTGCTTCGATACGGGCCTTCGACAAGCTCAGTCCCTACTCAGCACGAACGGTTGAGAAAGAGGACGAAAGACTCGTGACCAATTCCTTCAAGACGCTCGACGATATGGGCGACGTTTCCGGCAAGCGCGTGCTGGTCCGCGAGGATCTGAACGTGCCCATGGCCGATGGCGCGGTCACCGACGACACGCGTTTCCGTGCGACCCTGCCGACCGTGACCGAACTCGCGGATCGCGGCGCGATCGTGCTGATCCTGGCGCATTACGGCCGCCCCAAGGGGACGCGCGATCCGGAGATGTCGCTCGCGCTGGTAACCAAGCCGTACAGCCAGGTGCTCGGCCGCCCGGTGCGCTTCATCGAGGATTGCGTGGGCGAGGGCGCCGCCGAGGCGATCGCGACGCTGAAGGACGGCGACATCGCCGTGCTGGAGAATACCCGCTTCCATGCGGGCGAGGAAAAGAACGATCCCGCGCTGGCCGCCGAGATGGCGAAACTCGGCGATTTCTATGTCAACGATGCCTTCTCGGCTGCGCATCGCGCGCACGCGTCGACCGAAGGCCTCGCGCATCTCCTTCCCGCCTTTGCCGGACGCGCGATGGAAGCGGAGCTGACCGCGCTCGACAAGGCGCTCGGCAATCCCGAGCATCCCGTCGCGGCGGTGGTCGGCGGCGCCAAGGTGTCGACCAAGCTCGACGTGCTCAAGCATCTCGTCGCCAAGGTCGATCACCTGATCATCGGCGGGGGCATGGCCAACACCTTCCTCGCCGCGCGCGGCGTCGATGTCGGCAAATCACTGTGCGAGCATGATCTGACCGGCACCGCCGAAGAGATTTTCGAGGCGGCGGAGCGCGCCAACTGCACCATCCACCTGCCGTACGACGTGGTGGTGGCGAAGGAATTCCGTGCCAACCCGCCAATCCGCACCATCAACGTGCACGAGGTCGCGGCCGACGAGATGATCCTCGATGTCGGCCCCGCCGCGGTCGAGGCGCTGGCCGATGTGCTCAAGAATTGCCGCACTTTGGTGTGGAACGGCCCGCTCGGCGCGTTCGAGACGCCACCGTTCGACACGGCGACTGTCGCGCTCGCCCGTACGGCAGCCGCGCTGACCCGCGATGGTTCGCTCGTCTCGGTCGCGGGCGGCGGCGACACCGTGGCCGCGCTCAACCAGGCGGGGGCAGGCGATGACTTCACCTTCGTCTCGACCGCGGGCGGCGCCTTCCTCGAATGGATGGAAGGCAAGGAACTGCCCGGGGTCGCCGCGCTGACGGCGTAGAGCTCGAGACCGTAGGGCGAACCGGCTCAGGCAGGCGCGTCCACGAAAACATAGAGTGTTGCGATCCTCCCGTCCCTGATCACGGCAATGTCGGTTCCGGTCACAGGGCCGGGAACGCCGCCGGTTTCGGCCCGCCAAAGCAGTTTTCCGACGCCGTGATGGCCGGCCGCCGGGGCAATCGGGACGAACAGGGTATCAGGCGGCAAGCGCGCGAGCAGCGCGCCGATGCTGGCGGAGATCGCCTCCGCACCGGCAATGGTCGCCTCCTTTTCGTGAAGAATCGGATCATCGGTCCAGAGCTCGGCGATCGCCCGCAGCCGCGCGGCGGCGTCCGGTTCGCTGAACACGCGCGCTGCATTCGCCCGGAGAAGGGCGTCATAATCCGTCAGGTCGGCAGGTGACGCGTCCATCGCAGTAGCTCCATGCATGAGATTGACGGTCGCGCCAGCCCTAGCACGGCGCGGTCAGGGCGCGGCAGTATAAACCGGCTTGCCGTTCGCGGTGATGGTCGATGCCCATTGCTGACGCATCCGTTCCTTGATGGACGCGGGCAGTGGCACATAGTCCAGGCGCCCGGCGGCCGCGTCGCCGTTGCGATAGGCCCAGTCGAAGAACTGGAGCACCGCCGCTCGCTTGCCGGCGTCCGCCCTGGTCTTGGGCAGGAGGATGAAGGTCGCCCCGGTGATCGGCCAGCTCGGCGCGCCCGCCTGGTCGAGCAGCAGCAGGTAATTGCCCGGAGCGTGCGCCCAGTCGGCGCCCAGCGCGGCGGCCGCGAACGACCTGGAGGATGGCTGGGGATAGGCCCCGGCGCTGTTCTGCAGCAGCACATGGGTCGCCTTGGTCTGTTTGGCAAAGGCATATTCGACATAGCCGATCGACCCGGGGGCCACCTGCACCGACGACGCGACCCCCTCATTGCCCTGGCCGCTGATGCCGGCAGGCCAGGTGACCGAGTCGCTTGCCCCCGCCTTGGCGCTCCAGGCCGGATTCTTCATCGCCAGATAGGAGGTGAACAGGAAGCTGGTCCCCGACGCGTCGGAGCGGTGCACCGGGGTGATCCGCAGATTGGGCAAGGTCAGGCCGGGGTTGAGCGCGCTGATCTCGGGCGCGTTCCACTTCTCCACCTTGCCGAGATAGATGTCGCCGAGCAGCGCGCCGGTGAGCTTGACCTGGCCCGGCTGGATGCCCGGCAGATTGACCACCGGCACCACGCCGCCGATGACGGTCGGGAATTGGTAAAGGCCGTTCTTGTCCAGCTCTTCCGGTTGCAGCGGCCGGTCCGACGCGCCGAAATCGACCTTGCCCGCTTCGATCTGCTTGATGCCGTCGCCCGAGCCTGTCGGCTGATAGTTGACCGCGACATCGGCCTCGGTGCGATAGCCTTCCGCCCATTTGGCGTAGAGCGGCGCGGGGAAGGTCGCGCCGGCGCCCGATAGGCTTGCCTTGGCCTGCGCCGCGCTGTTGTTCTGTGACGCGTCCTGTCCGCTACAGGCGCTCACCATTGCACATGCCGCGACCGCGGCGACCAGTTTTCCGTTCACGCGAAATCCTCTCTTTTATCGTTGGCATCGCTCCGACAACTTGGCCTGATACGCGGCGTACATTCCTCGCGCCGTCATGCGGTCACCCGCGCGCTCATCCGCTCGCCGGCACGGCGACGGGCACGCTGTTCCAGCTGAAGATCGGCCGGTTTTCCGCTTCAAGGCGTCGCGTGGCGGTTTCCTGCAGGTGGCGGATCAGGCCCGCCAGCCATGCGGCATCGTCGCCGGCACGGTGCCGCCGGCGCGACACTCGGTCCATCATGGCGAGAGCCGAACGGATGTCATCCGAGGTTATATCGAGCTCGTCGAACAGGGTTGCCACATGGTCGATCGGCCATGGCACCGGCTGCATTGCAGCATGGGCGAGCGTCTCCAGCCAGGCGCTGTCGAGCTTGCTGTCCGCCACGATGCGATAGTCGCGGGTGACGCCGATCAGCTCGGCCATGACGTGATCGGCGGGCTTGCCGTGCGAGACAAGGTGATCGAGGGTTAGGCCGTGCAATGCCTGTGCCTCGGCGGTCCATGTCCAGCCCGACCAGGAAGCGTGCGGACGGATAAGCCAGGAGCGCGCAATTCCCCGCGAATCCGCAATACCGACCTCGATCGGGAATGACCGGCCGTGCCGGGGCAGGCATGAGGCCTCGAAGTCGATCGTCATGATGGGCTTCATGGCCAGTGGAGCGCCCCGGAATTGGAGGGCGCACCCGGCGGCGCCGCTCTGAAGCTCGAACTGCCCCGCCGGGTGGGCGATGCGCTGAGGGTCAGGGGTAGGTAAGGCCGTAATAGCCATAGACCTGCTCGCCATAGGCGCGGTCGAAGGTCGGCTCTTCATCGGCACCGTAGCGCGGCGCCTTTTCGAGCATTTCCTTGTCGATATCGACGATGTAGCCGCCCTGATCGGTGTCGTAGGTCAGCGCTTCCCAGGGGAGCGGGTAATAGTCGGCGCCCAGCCCGAACAGGCCGCCGAAGCTGAGCACGGCATATTCGACCTGGCCCGACTGCTTGTCGACCATGAAGTTGTGGATCGTACCGAGCTTGTCGCCGTCTTCATTATAGACGGCGGTGCCTTCGACCTTGTTCGAAGCGATGAGCCAGTCCGACTCGTCGATTTCGATCGTGTCGTTGTCGATGTCATTGTCCGTCGGTGCATCGGTCATGTCGGAGTCTCCATGCGATTCCCCCGCCCGGAGCATCCTGAACCCCGTGCGCGACAATCATGTGACGATGGAGCGCGTCGGCGAGTAGACCGAGTCAAAGGGGCCGCTCAGCCGTTCAGCACCACCACTAGGCGAATCGCGATGAGCGCCGCGGTAAGCGCCCAGATCATCAGCGCCAACCGGCGCGCTTCCCTGCCCGTGACGATCTTGCCGTTCGCAAGCCGAACGGCTTTCCTGTGCCAGACCCACCGCGTGAAGGCGGCATAGGGCAGGGTGGCATAGGCCAGCCCAACGACGTAATCCGCCCAATCCGGCGCGCCGAGAGCGTGCAGGGCGACGATCGTCAGCAACGCCGCCAACAAGGCTGCGATCGCGGCACAACCGAGGATCGGTCCGTAGCTGGCGAACTCGCTTGCATCGACGATCCCGTCCTCGGCCGATCCGTCTTCGTCCGGCGGGTCGATTGTCATGCGCTCAGTTCGCTGCCGTCGCCGGCACTTGTTCCTCGAGCAGCGGCACGATCGTCTCGTTCAGCGCGTCGAGATCGAACGCCCCTGCCCTAGCGTACCGGATATGGCCCGATCGATCGATGATATAGTTGGTCGGTACTCCGGTCAGGATGGGGTAGCCGCCCTTGATCCTCCTCGCCGAGGGGATGTGCATTACCGCGAAGAGTTTCTTCAGCTGGTATAGCGGCACCGAATCCTCGGTCGCGATCGTGAAGACCCTCAGTCCCGCCTTCTGCTGGATCTCATAATGTTTATCCAGCAGCGGCAGTTCCTCCCGGCACGGCACGCACCAGGTCGCCCAGAAATTGAGCACCACCACCTGGCCGCGAAGCTGGTCGAGCGTCACCTTCGATCCGTCGATCATGGTCAGTTCGAAATTGGGCGCGACATCGCCGACCTTGGGCGCTTTGGCCGCAGTCAGCAGGAGAGCGGCCAGGCCCAGGCCGACCAGCTTCAACCCCTGCGAGAAAGACACCCCCATGATATTTTCCCCTTTGTCGCGAACCTGATGCAGGGCTGGGGCTGCGTCAATATGGGCGGCATCTCCCGTGCGCGGTCGAGACGCCGTGCCGCATTGCAGCATCCCCGTTGCCCCTGGCGCAATCGCGAGCTAACAGCCGGGCAACATCTGCAGCAGCAAAGGGGATCACGATGACGCCGACCGTGAAGGCCATTCTCGACAAATACGAGTCCGAAAACGCCGGCGTGAAGGCGAACCTCGCCCGCATCCTGATGCAGGGCAAGCTCGGCGGTACCGGCAAGCTGATCATCCTGCCGGTCGACCAGGGCTTCGAGCATGGCCCGGCGCGCAGCTTCGCGGTCAACCCCGCCGCTTACGATCCCCATTATCACTACCAGATCGCGATCGACGCCGGGCTTTCCGCTTATGCAGCGCCGCTCGGCATGATCGAAGCGGGCGCCGAGACCTTTGCCGGCCAGATCCCGACCATCCTGAAGGTCAACAGCTCGAACAGCTGGGCGCAGGGCGCGAACCAGGCGGTCACCGCCAGTGTCGAGGACGCCGTGCGGCTCGGCTGCTCGGCGATCGGCTTCACCATCTATCCCGGCTCGGACGATTTGTTCGAGATGATCGGCCAGATCCGCGAGCTGTCGGCCGAGGCCAAGTCGGTCGGCATCGCCACCGTCATCTGGTCCTATCCGCGCGGCGGTGCGCTGCCCAAGTCGGGCGAGCTCGCGCTCGATGTCGGTGCTTATGCCGCGCACATGGCGGCGCTGCTTGGCGCGCACATCATCAAGGTGAAGCTGCCCAGCGACCATATCGAGCAGAAGGAAGCCAAGCCGATGTACGAGGGCACCGACTGGTCGAAGCAGTCGGACCGCGTCCGCCACGTCGTGCAGTCGAGCTTTGCCGGCCGCCGCATCGTGGTGTTCTCGGGCGGCGCGGCCAAGGGCGCCGATGCGGTCTATCAGGACGCGCGCGACATTCGCGACGGCGGCGGCAACGGCTCGATCATCGGCCGCAACACCTTCCAGCGGCCGCGCGACGAAGCGCTGGCGATGCTCGACAAGCTGGTGCGCATCTACAAGAACGAGGAATAAGCGACATGCCGGCCATCGGTCGTCGCGAGGTCATCGGCGGTGCCGTTGCCATCGCCATGATCGGCTGGCCGGCGTCCGCCATCGCGGCGGAGAATGAGCGCTACGGCATGATCGGCAAGATCACGGCCAAGCCCGGCCAGCGCGCCGCGCTGGCCGCCGCGCTCGCCGGCGGGTCGGAGGCGATGCCGGGCTGCCTGGCTTATGTCGTGGCCGAAGATGTGGCCGACGCCGACGCGCTCTGGGTCACCGAGATCTGGGAGAGCAAGGCGGCGCACCAAGCGTCGCTGTCGCTCCCGGCGGTGCGCGCGGCGATCGCCGTCGGCCGACCGCTGATCGCGGGTTTCGACACCGTGGCCCAGACCCGCCCGATCAGCGGCGTGGTGACAACATGAGCGACGCCGCCTGGACCGCGGTCGACGACTATATCGTCGGCCATCTGCTCGGCACCGATCCCGCGCTCGACGCGGCGCTGGCGGCGAACGAGGCGGGCGGGCTACCACCGATCGATGTATCCGCGGCGCAGGGCAAGATGCTCCACCTGCTCGCGCGGATGGCCGGCGCCCGGCGCATCCTGGAAGTCGGTACGCTCGGCGGCTATTCGACGATCTGGCTGGCGCGGGCACTGCCCGAGGACGGCGCGCTGGTGACGCTCGAACTCGAACCGCACCATGCCGATGTCGCGCGCGCCAACATCACGGCGGCCGGTTTCGCCGACAGGGTCGATGTGCGCACCGGTCCGGCGGTCGGGACGCTCGAGGCGATGATCGCGGCGGGCGAAGGGCCGTTCGACTTCATCTTCATCGACGCGGACAAGCCGAGCAACGTTGCCTATCTGCGCGCGGCGATCGCGCTGGGGCGGCCGGGCACCACGATCATCGTCGACAATGTCGTGCGGGAGGGCGGGGTGCTCGACGCGAACAGTGACGATGACCGCATCCAGGGCACGCGCGCGCTGTTCGAGGCAGTTGCCGCAGAACCGCGGCTCAGCGCGACGGCAGTCCAGACGGTCGGCGCGAAGAAATGGGACGGGTTCCTGCTGGCCGTGCTAGGCGCCCCCGAATGACTGAAGAAGATCCCCTCGGCCCGCTCGATCCCGATTTCGCCGCCAAGTTCACGCGCGACATCCGCCGGCCGCCCTGCCAGCTCTATCTCGTGTCGCCGCTCGATGTCGGCGGCACGTTTCCCGACCGGCTGGCCCGGGCGCTCGATGCTGGACCGGTCGCGGCGTTCCAGTTTCGCGTGAAGGATGTCGATCAGCACGAAGCGACGCGGCTGGGCGAGCCGCTCCGCGCACTCTGCGCCGAGCGCGACGTCGCCTTCATCGTCAACGACAGCATCTCGCTGGCCAAGCGGCTCGGCGCTGACGGCGTGCATCTCGGCCAGGGCGATGGCGATCCGCGCGAGGCGCGCTCGGTGCTAGGCCCCGCGGCGCAGATCGGCGTCACCTGCCACGATAGCCGCCATCTCGCGATGGAGGCCGGCGAGGCGGGGGCCGACTATGTCGCGTTCGGTGCCTTTTATCCGACCACCACCAAGGAGGTGAGCCATCACCCGGATCCCTCGATCCTGAGCTGGTGGACCACGGTGTTCGAAATCCCCTGTGTCGCGATCGGCGGCATCACGCCGGCCAACGCTCCGGCGCTGGTCGCCGCGGGCGCCGATTTCCTCGCCGTGTCGAACGCGGTGTGGGGCGGGGACGAAGCGGCGGCGATCAAGTCGTTTGCGGCAGTGCGCGGCTGAGCGGGCGCGCCGGTTTCAGAAGATGTTCCGCCCGGCGCGGATTTCCACCTTCGTATTGAACATCTTGCGCGCCGCCGCACCCGCATCCCGAACCAGCACCAGCACTTCGTCGCCCGCCCGGATGACCTCGTCGCTCGGCGGGCGTGCGATGCTGGATTCCCCGCGCCGAATCCGGACGATGAAAAAGGCGCCGCTGCCCCGGCGTTCCGCTTCGCCGACCGTGAGGTTGGTCATCGCGGCGCCATCCTGCGTGATGACCAGTTCGAGATCGACTCCGAGCTCACCGAGATCGTGCTTCGCCCGGGCCAGTTCTTCGTCGGACGCAAAAGCGCCGCTGGCCGGATACAGGATCATTCGCGCAATCCGCTCGGCGCCGATATGGGTCGGCAGCACGACGTGATCGGCGCCCGCGCGGCGCAGCTTGCGCTCCGTCGTCGGCGCTTCGCCGCGCGCGATGATCTCCAGGCCCGCGTTTAAATTGCGCGCGCTCAGCGTGATGAAGACGTTCGCGGCATCGTCGGGCAGCACCGTCGCGAGCACCTTGGCGCGCTCGATCCCGGCGGCATGCAACGTCTCCTCGTCCGTCGCGTCGCCTGCCAGGCAGAGATAACCCGCAGCCTCCGCCTCGGCGAGCCTGGCCGCGCCCCGTTCGATCACGACGAGCGGCATGCCCGCCGCCGCGAGGTCGCGGGCGAGCATCACCCCGATCCGGCCGAAGCCACAGATCACGACATGGCCCGACAGCTTGTCGACGCGGCTCTGCATGCGGTTCGCTCCAAAAAACTGCCTGAGTTGAAGGACGGTAAAGATCTGGACCAGGGCGCTTGTCAGCAGGATCATGCCGGTGCAGCCGAGCACCATCGTGGCCATGGTGACGGCGTGGAGATAGGGCGTGTCGATCGGCCGGATCTCGCCATAGCCGACTGTGTAGACGGTCAGCACCACCATGTAGGAGGCGTCGCTGAAGCTCCAGCCCGCGGCCATATAGGCACAGGTAGCGACCACCACGACCATGGCGACAAAAGCCAGGATCGACAGGAGATTCCGGACGGGGGAGCCAAGGACGCTTTCAGCGTCGGCAAAAATCCTGCGCACGGGCAGGGAGTGTGGCTGAGCTGTCGCGGTCTGTCCAGCAAGCAGGTGAGTGGCTTGGCCTGCCTTGGGCCGTGCATGATATCACGACCTGCGCGGCGGCCGCATCTCGTTGACGGGGTTGGCTATAAAGCGGGTTGCCCCCGCCCGTCGGTCGTTACCAGCGGCGCACGGGGCCGGTATCGACATGGACGAAACCGTCGCGCGGATAATAGCCGACGCCGCCGCCGCCCAGCGCGAGCGCCGCGCCACGAAGGCGATCGAGCGAGACGCCCGGAATCATGATGTCGGTGGCCTTGCCCAGCATGTGCTGGCTCTGGCTGGCGACGCCGGTATGCTCGCCGCCCCGGGCGCGCAGCGACGCGTTGGTCTGGGGTGAGCGATAGCCGGAGATCAGGTCGATCTTGCGGCTGCCGCCCACGTCGAGCTTCTCGCGAAGCTGGACGAGCAGCGCGAGCAGCCTGGGGTCCATCGGGTGGACCTGCCCGGTTCGCCAGTCGCGCAGGCCGTGGTTCAGTTCGGCGAGCCCGTCCGCCACGAAGCTTCCGCCCCGCGCGAAGACGGCATCGACACTTTCATTGGTGTGCACGTTGCGGATCGCCAGCCGCAATTCCGCGCCGGTCGCCATGGCGGGCAGAGGAAAAGCGAGCGCGGCGCCGGCAGCCATCGCGCCGCCAAGCAGCGCGCGTCGCGAAAGGTTTGGGCCGTCAGCTCGTTCCGGGCCGGAAACAAGCCGGCTGTCCATCGTTGATTGCATGAGTGGCAATGTAGGGACCTGAAATGATGAGAAAAATAACGATCGGCGCGGCTTGTCTCGCTTTTGTCTCTTTTTGTCCCGTTAGTGTCTCCGCGCAGGGAACAAAGCTTAAGGAAGTGCAAGCGATCGACCGGTCGATTCTGCATGTTCAGGTGATTCTCGATCATCTCGGATTTTCGCCCGGCATGCTCGATGGCAGGCCCGGCAAGTCGCTCACCGCCGCGCTGAAGGGGTTCCAGGAAAGCCGGGGCCTCGAGATCACCGGGGACATGGACAAGGCGACGCTGTGGGCGCTCCATCCCTATCGCGCTTGGCGCCCGACCCGTACGCTCGCGCTGACGCCGGAGACGCTGGCTGGTCCCTATACCAACCCGCTGCCCAAGGATCCGCAGGAGCAGGCGAAGCTCCCGACGCTCGGCTATCGTGCGCCGATCGAGAAGCTGGCGGAGATGTTCCACACCACGCCCGAGGTGCTGATCGCGCTCAACGACCCGCAGACCCGGCTCGCACCGGGATCGATGATGACCTTCCCCAACGCGCTGCCGCTGTCGCGCGCTTATGATGCGAAGCTGCCGGCTGACTGGCGCAAGACGCTCAACGACCTGAACGTGTCGGCGAGCCAGCCCGAGGGCGCGAAAGTGGTGGTCGACAAGTCGGACGAGGTGCTGCGCGTGCTGGACAAGGACGGCAAGCTCGTCGCCCAGTTCCAGGCGACGATGGGCAGCACGCACGATCCGCTGCCGATCGGCACCTGGAAGATCCAGGGCGCGTCCTATAACCCGCCTTTCCATTATAATCCGGACCTTTTCTGGGACGCGAAGGATAGCGCCAAGGCTGCCCGGCTGCCGCCGGGGCCAAATGGTCCGGTCGGCGTGATCTGGCTCGATCTGTCCAAACCGCATTACGGCATCCACGGCACACCCGAACCGAGCACGGTCGGCCGCGCCGAAAGCCATGGCTGCATCCGCCTCAGCAACTGGGACGCGGCGCGGCTATCGTTGATGGTGAAGCCCGGCACGCCGGCGATCTTCCAGGAGTGAGGCGATGAAAAAGCTCGGTTGCGGCCTGTTGACGGTGATAGGCGGGATCGCCGGCATCTTTGTCGCCCTCGTGCTGTTCGGTCAGGCCCTGCCCGATGCGAAAACGCAGCCCAAGGTCGCGGTGGCAACCACGGTGGCAAGTGCGGCGAGCACGCCCGCAACGGCACCGGCGGTGGCCTTGCCCGACCCGGGCGGACCACTCGCCATTCCCGTCGCGGGCGTGGCGCGAAGCACGATCGCCGACAGCTGGGAAGATCCGCGCGACGGCGGGCAGCGCCAGCACCATGGCACCGACATCATGGCGCCGAGTGGCACGCTGGTGACGGCGGCCGCGCCGGGCACGATCGAGAAGCTGTTCCAGAGCGTGGCGGGCGGGACGACCCTCTATGTTCGCTCGCCCGACCGGCTGTGGGTCTATTATTACGCCCATCTCTCCGGCTACGCGCCGGGAATCCATGAAGGGCAGGTCGTAAAGACAGGCGATCCGCTGGGCTATGTCGGTGATACGGGTAATGCCGGGGCGGGCAATTATCACCTGCACTTCGGGCTCAGCCGCGCGACGCCGGAGCAGCATTGGTATCAGGCGCAGGACATCAATCCCTACCCCTACCTTGCCGGAAAGCCGTCATCCCGTTAAAGGCCCCGCCTTCGCTCTTTCCATCACAGGCATCCCCCATGAAGATCAACGCGGTCGAGATTCGTCCCGGCAACATCCTCGAATATGAAGGCGGCATCTGGCGCGCGGTGAAAATCCAGCACACCCAGCCGGGTAAGGGCGGTGCCTATATGCAGGTCGAGATGAAGAACCTGATCGACGGCCGGAAGAACAATGTCCGCTTCCGTTCGGCCGAATCGCTCGAGAAGGTCCGGCTGGAAACCACCGATTTCCAGTTCCTGTTTCGCGAGGGCGACCAGCTGACCTTCATGGACAAGATCAATTACGAGCAGATCACGCTGCCCGCCGACCTGCTCGGCGACGCCGCCGCGTTCCTGCAGGATGGCATGGACGTGGTGATGGAGCTCTGGGAGGAGCGCCCGATCTCGGTGCAGCTCCCCGACACGATCGAGGCGCTGATCGTCGAGGCCGATGCTGTGGTGAAGGGCCAGACCGCGTCTTCCAGCTACAAGCCCGCCATCCTCGAGAACGGCGTGCGCGTGATGGTGCCGCCGCATATCGGCGCCGGCACGCGGATCGTGGTCGATGTCTACGAGCAGACCTATGTAAGGCGCGCGGACTAAAGTTCCCCTCCCGCTTGCGGGAGGGGCTAGGGGAGGGCCTGTCCAGGGCCTCATGTCCTCCACCGATTGTTGACAGGCCCTCCCCCAGTGTACGTTCGCCGCTGGGTCGATCATGCCCCCGGCATGATCGAGAAATGCCTGGGAGGCATTTCGGACCCAGCGACGAACGTACACTCCTCCCGCAAGCGGGAGGGGAGGAGAATTGCATTGGTATCCCATTCAGGCCTCATCACCGTCATGGATCGCGCCGCGCGCAAGGCCGCGCCGCGGATTCGTCGGGACTTCAACGAGGTCCAGCACCTCCAGGTGAGCCGCAAGGGCCCGGCCGACTTCGTCACCATGGCGGATCAGCGCGCCGAGCAGACCATCTTCGAGGAACTGTCCAAGGCGCGCCCCGACTGGGGGTTCCTGATGGAGGAGCGCGGCGAAATCGCCGGCGACCCCAACAAGCCGCGCTGGATCGTCGACCCGATCGACGGCACCACCAACTTCCTCCACGGCATCCCGCACTTCGCGATCTCGATCGCGGTCGAGGAGCCGCTGGCCAACGGCAAGCGCGAGATCACCACCGGCCTGATCTACAACCCTATCACGGACGACAGTTTCTGGGCCGAAAAGGGCCGGGGCGCCTGGATGCAGGAACAGCGGCTGCGCGTGTCGGCGCGCCGCGACCTGCCCGACGCGCTGATCGCGACCGGCATTCCGTTCCTCGGCCATGGCGATTTCGCCCAGTGGAGCCGCATCTTCGGGGCGATCGCGCCGGAAGTGGCGGGCATCCGCCGGATCGGCGCGGCCGCGCTCGATCTCGCCTGGGTCGCGGCGGGCCGTTTCGACGGGTTCTGGGAATCGGGCCTGAAGCCCTGGGACGTCGCCGCCGGCATATTGCTGGTGCGCGAGGCGGGCGGCTTCGTCACCGATTTCCGCGGCGGCGACCGGATGATGGAACGCGGCGAATTCCTGGCCGCGAACGACGCGCTGCAATCCAAGCTGCACAAGCTGCTGGCGAACGCTTTGCGGTAATCATTCCTCCCCGGAACGGGGAGGGGGACCGCCCGCTTCTTCAGCGGGTGGTGGAGGGGCTTGGAGCGCGGAACGTCTGCCC